>QIAA01000021.1 GCA_003224905.1 Acidobacteriota bacterium | reverse complement strand
CGCTGTCGATGAGCGCGTAGGCACGGTCTCCCTGCAACCCGCGATCACCCACATCGACCGTATTCAGCTCTTCCCCTATCATGGATTTCACGGGATACCGCCAGAGAGAAAGGATGGAACCAAGAACCTGCGTCATCGGCGAGCCCCCAGCCCTCGACGTTGAGCCTCAGGCGACCGCTGCACTGGAAGTCTGGCGTAGAGAGAGCGCCTTTCCGCTTCCTGCATGAGAAGCCTCCGGATGGGCCAACAGTGTACCAGAGCAAATACCCGGACAATCAGAGCGGAGCGCCGCTCGGCGCATTCAACAGGATCGTTAACGGTGGCACGTTATTTCGTACGGTCCTAGTTTTGTGCCGGAAACGAGAGACATTCTGTGGCCGACATTATAGGCTCAACACAGGGTCTGCGGAGTTGTTCAACTCCATTGCTAAAATAGAACTGACCGTTTAGATGTCCCGATTCACTGAACAATTCGATGTAGTCGTAGTCGGCGCCGGCCATGCCGGCTGCGAAGCCGCAATGGCCTGTGCCCGCATGGGCCTGAAGACGGCTCTCTTCACCTTGAATGTCGATCTGATCGCTCAGATGTCCTGCAACCCTGCAGTTGGCGGCATCGCGAAAGGCCACCTTGTACGTGAGGTTGACGCCCTGGGCGGAATCATGGGTGAAATCACCGACGCGGTCGGCATCCAGTTCCGTCTGCTGAACACTTCCCGTGGCCCGGCTGTCTGGTCTCCACGCGCCCAATGTGACAAGCAAGCCTATCGCCTCAAAATGCGCGAGGTCCTGGAATCGCAGCCCAATCTCAAAATCAAGCAGGCCGAAGTAGCAGATTTGATCCTAGAAGATAAGAGGGTGTCCCACCTAAGCGGCTTTTGCTTGGGTGGGGATTTTCCCGACCTGACTCGAACAATTCGGGAAGGGCATGACTTCAGTCGTGCCGAACAAACCGGAGTTGTAAACGCGGCTTCAGCCGCTGAGGTCCAAGCGAACGACCAACGACGAACGACCAACGACGCTCCCCGCATCGCACGCGGCATCCGCCTCCGCGACGGCCGCACCGTCGGCGCTCAAGCGGTCATCATTACCACCGGGACTTTCCTCAACGGCCTGATCCATTGCGGCGAACAACAGTATCCCGCCGGCCGCTCCGGCGAAGCGCCTGCCGTTCTTCTGGGAGAAGCTCTAAAGAACCTCGGCCTGCGCGGCTGCCGCCTTAAGACCGGCACTCCGCCGCGCCTCGACGGCCGCACCATCGACTGGTCTCGCTTGCAGCTTCAACCCGGCGACCCCGATCCCACTCCCTTCAGCTTTCGAACCAAGCGTGTCGCGCACCACGATTCTCAAATCCCCTGCTACATCGCCTGGACCACGCCCGAAACCCACCGCATCATCCGTGAAAACGTCCACCGCTCCCCGATGTATAGCGGCCAGATCAAGTCCATCGGCCCGCGCTACTGTCCTTCAATCGAAGACAAGATCGTCAAGTTCCCCGACAAGACCACGCACCAGCTCTTCCTCGAGCCCGAAGGCCTGAACACGCATGAGATCTACGTCAACGGCATGAGCACATCGCTACCGGTCGAAGTCCAGCTGGAGATTCTGAAATCCATTCCCGGACTCGAGACCGCCGAAATGCTGCGCCCCGGCTACGCCATCGAGTACGACTCGATTGACCCCACCGAACTGGAGCGCACACTCGAAACCAAAAAGATTGCGGGGTTATTTCTTGCCGGCCAGATCAACGGCACCAGCGGCTACGAAGAAGCCGCCTGCCAGGGGATCATGGCGGGAATCAACGCCGCACTGAAGGTGAAGAATGAAGCTCCCCTCATCCTCGATCGCACCGAAGCCTACACCGCGATTCTTATCGACGACCTGATCTCCAAAGGCACCAACGAGCCCTACCGAATGTTCACGTCGCGCGCCGAGTTCCGCCTTCACCTCCGCATCGACAACGCCGACCGCCGCCTCACCCCGCACGGCCGCCGCGTAGGCCTGATCTCCGACTCCGCCTGGGCCGACTTCCTCGCCAAGCAGCAGCGCCTCGAAGAAATGAAGCTCCTGCTCGAAAAAACGAAACTGACCAGTTCCATGCTAGAGCAGATTGCCGCAAGGTTTGCCAACGATCAGTCCCCCGAACCCACAGCCGCAGACCTGTCCTCAGCCGTAGGCCAAACGCTCGCTCAAATGCTTAAGCGCCCAGATGTCCGCATCGAGCACCTGTTCCCAGTCCTGCATGACCTCCCCTCTGTGTCTTTCTCTGTGCCCTCGGTGTCCTCTGTGGTGAATCTTCACTCCGAACTCCGCAACGAACTCAAGTCCGTCGAAACTGAAATCAAATACGCCGGTTATCTCCAACAACAGGAGAAAGCCATCGAGCGCCTGAAAAAAGCCGAGCAGCGCAACATTCCAGAGTGGTTCGATTACTGCTCTGTCAGCGGCCTCTCCCGCGAGATGCAGGAGAAGCTCCTCAAAATCCGCCCGCGTACCCTCGGGCACGCCAGTCGCATTCCCGGCGTCACCCCGGCAGCCGTATCGCTGGTCAATGTGTATATCGAAATCCAGGCCCGCCGCCGTGAGCAGGCGGCTGTGCTGTAGGAGCGCATCATGCAAATCAGTTCCCAGTTGTCAGTTCCCGGTTCTCAGTGCTGCGACACAACACGCGCGACTTCATACTTCCAAATCGAAAGTCCGGTAGGCCCGCTGCTACTGGTAGCCGACGACTCCGGCCTGCGCCGGATCGAATTCCTGAATGGAAAGCGGGCAACCAGAATCGTCCATCCGTCTTGGCAGCACGACGCATCTTGCTTCAAAGACTGCATCGCCCAGTTACATGCATACTTTGCCGGAGAACTGCAGTCGTTCCAATTGCCTCTAGCACCCGAAGGCACCGCATTCCAGCAGAATGTCTGGCGTCACCTTTGCGAGATCCCCTACGGTGAAACTATTTCCTACGGCGAGCTGGCGCGCCGCATCGGAAATCCCAACGCTTCCCGCGCCGTCGGCCTCGCAAATGGCACCAATCCTATTCCCATCGTGATCCCCTGCCATCGCGTGATCGGCAGCAATGGCAAGCTCACCGGCTACGGGGGAGGGCTCCCCATCAAGGAAAAGCTGTTAGCTTTGGAACGCCGCCAGCTGAAACTACTTTGAGGGACTTTGGGTTACCCACGGCTTTACAATACCTGGAGAATGCAATATTGGCTCGCATCTAAGTAGATAGATATGAAAAAGACGCTCTTCACCTTCGCGTGTTTAATTGCGCTTCTTAGTTCCGCGGCTTTCGCCCAGGCGGTTAACCCCGCGCTTCGACCCCCAAAAGGCGCGCAGGTCGCGATTGTCGTTTTCGAAGACTTGCAATGCCCCGACTGCCGCCGCGCTGCCCCTTTGCTCGAGGAAGCTGCGAAGACTTATAAGATTCCGATCGTCCGCCACGATTATCCGCTACCCATGCACAACTGGTCCTATGACGCGGCCGTGATCGCCCGCTATTTCGAGACCCGCTCCAAACAGTTGGGCAACGACTTCCGCGACTACATTTTTGAGCATCAACCCGAAATCACGCCGCCTACATTGCGTGCCTTTGCTGAACGGTTCGCAACCGAGCATAAAGTCGATTTACCGTTCGTAGTGGATCCTCAAGGCAAGCTGGCCGCCGGAATCAATCAGGATCGCGACCTCGGCAAACGCGTCGGCATCGAGCACACGCCGACTATCTACGTGGTCAGCAATAAGACGCAAGGCAAGCCGTTCGTGGAAGTCGTGGATCGCAGTCAGCTCTTCCAACTCATCGATGCCATGAAGAACGAATGAGAGAAAGTTGCATCTTCCAAGATCCCTGAGTCCACCCCCCAACATCTATAATTACGCAGCGTCACAGGCAGCCTTAGCAAGCCAGGAGGGCTACATGACACAAGCGATCCCCGAGAAGTACCGCGATCTGTTCAGCAAGCGTGCCTTCGCCAGCTTAGGCACACTGATGCCCGACGGCCGCCCTCAGGTAACGCCAGTATGGTGCGACCTCGACGGAGACTTCGTCGTTTTCAATTCCGCCAAAGGACGGCAAAAAGATCGCAACGTTCGCCGCGATCCCCGCGTAGCTCTGGCGATTATTGATCCCGATAATCCGTATCGCTATCTCGAAATCCGCGGCCGGGTAGTCGAAATCACCGAAGAGGGCGCTGACGCCCACATTGATAAGCTGGCCAAAAAATACCTTGGCGTCGATAAATATCCTTATCGCCAGGCCAATGAAGTGCGGGTGATGTACAAGATCCAGCCTGAGCACACAACCATGATGGGATAACATCCGCAGATCCCGAGGGCAACTGAGAACTGAGAACCGGGAACTGAGAACTGGTTCTAGCGCGAACGCACTTAACTGATACCTCAGCGGAGAACAAGCATCCATTGAATCCCATGTTGACCACGGAATCCGAAACCACTCTAGATCTCACCTGGGTCCGCTCCCAATTTCCTTCCCTCGCGCAAACTATTGATGGCAATCCAGCGGTGTTCTTTGACGGCCCCGGAGGTACGCAAGTCCCGCTCCGCGTGATCGAAGCCATTGCAGGATATTTGCAATCCCACAACGCCAATACCAACGGCGCTTACCACACCAGCCGCAACACCGATCGCCTGATTGCCGGAGCCCGCGCCGCAATGGCCGATTTTTTCAACTGCGATGCAGACGAAGTCGTGTTCGGCCCTAACATGACTACGCTGACCTTCGCGATGAGTCGCGCCATTGGGCGCGAGCTAAAAGCCGGTGACGAGATTCTGCTTACCCATCTCGATCACGATGCCAACATTTCGCCATGGCAGGCGCTTGAAGAGCGCGGCATCGTCATCCGCTTCGCCAACATCAATGAAGACGATTGCACCCTCGACATGGAGGATCTCGCCCGGAAAATCAGTGCCCGGACAAAGCTAATAGCTGTTGGGTATGCGTCCAATGCAGTTGGCACTACTAATGATGTTAAGGAAATTGTCGGGCTGGCGCACAGAAATGGCGTTTTGGCCTATATCGACGCGGTGCACTACGCTCCTCATGGTCCCATCGACGTGCGCACGCTCGATTGTGATTTTCTTGTCTGTTCAACCTACAAGTTTTATGGCCCACATATGGGCGTACTTTATGGCAAGCGCGAGCATTTGAACCGTCTCCAACCCTACAAGGTTCGCGCCAACACTAACGCCATTCCGAATTGCTGGGAGTGGGGAACGCTCAATCATGAATGTATCGCCGGCATTGCGGCATGCGTGGAGTACCTGGCCGATCTCGGACGCACAGCAAATCCCGTCGCTTCCAACCGCCGCACGGCTCTGCTGAGCGCGTATGACGTCATCCAGCAGCATGAGCGCGCTTTGGCCAAAGCCATGCTCAACGGATTGCTCTCAATTCCAGGGTTGAAGCTTTACGGAATCAGCGATCCGGCGCGCCTCGACCAGCGCTGCCCCACCTTCGCTGTACGCATCGCAGGACACACGCCATTGGAACTGGCAACGAAGTTAGGAGACCGCGGATTTTTCACCTGGGATGGCAACTACTACGCTTTGAACCTGACCGAGCGCCTCGACGTAGAAAAAGACGGCGGCTTCCTGCGCATCGGCCTCGCCCACTACAACACCCCTGAAGAAGTGACCCGCTTCATTTCTGCGCTGCGCGAAATTACTTGGTGAACCAACTCTGTGTACCTCTGTGTCCTCTGTGGTTTATAGGGGTAAACCACACAAATGCACTGAGATTTCAGCCCGCTGATTTACGCTCCGCTCGCCGCAACTCGATCACCTGATTCTCCTTCCCAATTAGCGCCACATTCGCCATACCGATGAACAATCCATGCTCGACCACGCCGGGCATGCGGTCGAGCTCTCCCGCCAATTCCTCGGGATCAGCAATCTCGCCGAAGCTGCAATCCAAAATGTGATGCCCTTCGTCCGTCACGAACGGGTTCCCATACGCGTACTCGCGCGCTTTCACAGACGCTCCCAGGCCCTCAATTTTCTTTGCAACCAGCGTTTGCGCGAACGGAATCACCTCTACCGGCACAGGAAATTTACCCAGGCTCGCCACCTGCTTGCTGGAATCCGCGATCACAACGAATTGCCGGGTCACCGAAGCGACAATTTTTTCCCGCAGCAATGCTCCCCCGCCCCCCTTGATCAATCTTAGCTCGGGATCAACTTCATCTGCTCCGTCAATGGTGATGTCAATCTGTTGAAACTCCTCCAACGTGGTCAAGGGGATACCCAGACTAGCGGCCAGTTCTTTCGTATTGACCGAAGTAGGGATGCCCCTGATCCTCAGTCCCGCCTGAACCCGCTCTCCCAAAAAACGGACAGCATACGCCGCCGTAGAACCCGTCCCCAGGCCCACAATCTGCCCGTCCCGGACCAGTTCCACAGCAGCACGCGCCGCAGTTTCTTTTTCTAGGTCTTTATTCATCCGGGCGATGGTTGCCGCACTTGATAGCGTAATCTATCTGCTTACAGCTTGTGTCGCCTCTCCAAATCTCTGAGTCGCATAGCCCACGATTACGCCCAGAATGCCTCCGGGCAGCATGATCTCAAAGTAGTAGTGTTGGCCGGACGGGTTTGGTATCGCCGCCACCGCGAATGCGAGGACAAGGCCAACACCAAGTCCGAACAGAATTCCTAATGGTAGCGAGTTCACCTTGCGGGCAAAATAGCCGATCAGCACTCCAGTGATCAGGCCCTTCACGGTAGAGCCGATCACAATTCCCAGCAATTGCGCTCGCACTGCCGGCGTAAACCACGCCGTCAAGCCATCAAAAATCCCCAGGATCCCCCCGATCAGCAGCCCCAACACTATCTTGTTCATAGATCCTCCGCGCGGACTCTTGCCCGCTGCCGTTCTATTCAACGTCAGCGGAACTTCGTTTACATTTGCGCATGCGGTTCACTAGCCACCCAGCAAAATATTGTGGTCTGCGGCGCTCCCACTGCCCCCACGGCATGAAAACTCATCTCTGCGCGAGCAAGTGGAATGCTGCTGCACGAAGCAGCTCCGAAGGAGCGGAATAAGATAGCCCAGGACGTGAAGTCCTGGGTGAGCGTGGGAAATGACCGAGTCCCGCAGGGACGGCACAGATTCTGATCCTTCCAACGCCGTACGGACTCTATCCTCCAACTGTTGCCCGGCTATCGTGTCCTCCACAAGATCAAACCCACCCGCATCACCAGATACGCCAAGAGCAGAAGAATCCAAACCCGATTCCTGGTTCCCCATCTCCAAACTTTTCCCAGCGGCCCCTCAGGATACGCACTCACCGGCAGCCCATCGAGATAGTGAGCGATGTCCCGCGAGAACTCCTCAACGGATCGGTAGCGCAATGCCGGGTCGGCCTCCGTCGCCTTAGCTGCGATCGCCCTTACAGCTCTTGGTACCACCAGGGCACGCATCAGAAATCTCAAAACCGTGCCCAGAGAATAAATGTCTGCGCGTTGGTCCACCGTCGCTGACTCACCGCGACCCTGCTCCGGTGCCATGTACCCCGGAGTGCCCATGATAGTCCCGTGTGCTGTCACGGCCTTGGTTTCCGCGCCCACCAGTTCATCCACGGTTCCGGGTCTCTCGCTACCGCCGAGCAATTTCGATAGCCCCCAGTCCATCACCAGAACTTCGCCGAATGCACCCACCATGATGTTCTGCGGCTTCAGATCACGATGCAGCACCCCACGACAATGTGCGAACGAAACTGGCTCGCAGATCTTGTGAAACAAGCGTAAGCGCTCTGGCAAGCCGCCCAGTTCACACTGATCCAGCGACCTGCCTTGCACCAGCTTCATGGTGTAGAACACCCGACCATCTGCCAGTGTCCCTGCGTCATGTACGGGCACGATTCCCGGATGCTCGAGTTGGGCTATCACACGCGCTTCCTGTAAGAGGCGCGCCGCCAGGTCGCCAGACGAATCAACGAGACTGACGACCTTCAGCGCAATTTCGCGATTCAACGCCGTGTCTTCTACACGGTAGACACCGGCCATCCCGCCTTCACCCAGTTTTCCCAACAGGCGATAACGAGTGCCACTCAGATCGGGCGCATCAGCCGCTTCGCGAAGTCTTTCTACAGCCGTGTCCGACAACATCTTCATCGAGAGCCCTTCAGCTCCACCTTGCTACCCAGCAGGCTTCGCGCCTCGCGCTGAAATTCTTCCTCGCTTGCTGTCATTTCACGTAGCTGCTCGAGTACGATCCGCCGGAATTCACGACGCGCATAAGCAAGGTAATTCGTGACATCCGATCTCTTCAGCCCAAATCGCTGACCCACCTGTCCATAAGTCAGGTCCCGCCCGCCATCCTCGACGTCATACAGCTCCAGCAACTGAAAATGAGTTTGCTTGCCGCTTTCCTCCATCTCCTTTCTCAGCCGCTCCAGCGATAAAGCGAATACGCTCCGCGCCCACTCGCGATCAAAGAACTCATCCATCTGCCCAGGTGCTGGGATCTCAATCTGCTTCAGCTCACCGTCCGCGGCCTCAAATTCCAGCGCCACAAACTGAACCTCGCCTCCCCGCTTCAGTCTGCGGCCGGCCTTTTCCTGGTTCGCAACGAACCGGTCCACGCATACTCGCAAAAAAGTACGCAACTTCGCACGCCTCGCATCGTAACCTCCGAGAAAATCTTTCTCCAGCAACCTGGAAAAGAACTCCTGCGTCAGGTCCTTGCCTTCTTCATTCTCTTTCCGCCAGCGCAGGCGAATGTACTTGTAAACCGGCTTCCAGTAGACCGCAATCAGAGTATTCAGTGCCCTGCGCCTCTCCTCCGGCTGCGCGCTTCGGGTGGCTTCGATGAGGGACCATCGCGTGAGCGGAAAGCTGGCAGCACCGCCGATTTTGGTATCGTCACGCATCTGCCGCAGATCGAAAAATCAAGCGAGTTTACGCCGTCGCCCCAAGCGCGAACAAGCAGGGCCGCGCTCCGGAATTCGGATGAGAGAATGCGCACACTGAACAACCTACATTTCTGATTTCCTGTGCTCGCTCTGTGGAAATTCTGTGCCGACGACGGCTCTCAAATTTTGGCACTCACGCCCGCTATGCTCAAACGCTCGAATAGAGTCCGCATAGATGGCCGACACTAGCAGTTTTCGTACCTGTTTTCATGTGCCGAATGCATGGCGCCAATTTTTCTGAGTTGCACAACATTTTTGGAATTGACGAATAAATAGTCCGCGCATACATTTGTTTCACCTTCGCGCAACCACCCAGCCGGACAGAATCGCATAAGCGGGTTTCAGAAGCGACAACCGACAATAACCCCTCCCTCCCCCAGGGTGGATGTACGTGAGCAAGCATGATGCTGAATGGCAAATCTATCGCACGCGTTTTTTGATCCGGGCCAAACAACTTACTGAGCCGCTCATCTTCGTTGACGCCTTGGGGCGGGAGCACTGCGGTCACGTCGGCGATTATTTGGTCGAGTCCTCTGACGGTACCCGCCGCATCGCACCCAAGGAAATCTTTGAAGACATCTATGTGGCCATGGGGCTGGCTCGCAACAACTGGCCTCCTCTAAGCCGACGCGAACTAGCAATACCAGAACTCAAACGCCGAGTCCCCGCGCGGGTTGTAATGCAAGCCTGAAATGAGTGCTCGGTCCATGCTGCGGCATGTGGCCATTTCCTACGTGTTAGGTTTTTAGATACAATATATAGGTATTTTTATTGACAGGCCCCATATAGGGTATTACTGTTTCCATCCCATAGGGCCTTCTGGAAACAGAAGGGTTGATGCAAGGAAAGGCAAGGGCGGACGTTCAGAGGTGGGCGTGCCCCCCGAACCTTGGCAATAGGACGAAGGTTCCGCGCTTAAGTCTAGATCGGAACCTGAGTCCAAGCGAGTGCGGTGACCGTTCCCTCGTCCGAACCTGCAGTACGGACGCCCGGACCTCCCCCCGGGGGAACGAAATTTGCTAACCAGGATGAAGTTGCCGGTGAAGAGATCCTTCACCACATTTAAGGAGTTTGCATGGAAAGTTTGGCACGTCTCGTAGATGAATCGCTGGCCCGTTATGGCGTCCAAATCACAGTCGAGCAACGCTGGCTGCACGCCGAAGCTATCTACGGCAGTTCAGATGAAATCGGAAACAAAACTGAGAACAAAGAACAGGGAACTGAGAACTGGGTTGCGCTGCGAACCGATGTGGCATAGGGGCCATCGCGTGAGCCGCGCGCCCAAATCAAGGAATCCCGAAAGCGCCGTATGTTTTAAGACCGAGAACTGATTCAGGAGAAAGACACCATGGCAGATGTAAGAGAAAAAGGAGCCCCTGCTGCCGCCGAGAAGACCGCTGCCAACAGCGCGACGACGACCTCAACCAACACCAAGAAAGCCTCTGGCCTGACCTTCCGCCGTTTCTTCACCAAGCCCGGCGTTTCCCCCTACGACGAGATCGAATGGGAAAAGCGCCTTGCCCAAATCACCGACTCGAAGGGCGGAATCATCTTCGAACAGAAAGATGTCGAGGTCCCCAAAGACTGGTCGATGACCGCGACCAACATCGTCGCCAGCAAATATCTCCACGGCACGATCGGCACGCCCGAGCGCGAAACCGGCGCCCGCCAACTCGTCAGCCGCGTGGCTGAAACCATCCGCGACTGGGGACTCGCCCAAGGCTACTTTCGCACTCCCGAAGACGGCGCCACCTTCCACGACGAGCTCGCGCACATTCTCCTGCGCCAGTATGCCGCCTTCAACTCGCCCGTCTGGTTCAACGTCGGCTGCGACCGCATCGAGCCCAAGTCCGACGGCCAGAACTGGCACTGGAATCCGCAAACGCAGCAAGTCGAATTCGGCGTCACCGGCTACAGCAAGCCGCAGTGCTCTGCCTGCTTCATCAACTCGGTGAAAGACTCGCTCGACTCAATCCTCACACTCGCCAAGACCGAAGGCATGCTCTTCAAGTGGGGATCAGGCACCGGCACTAATCTTTCTTCCCTGCGCTCTTCCACCGAGACTCTCAGCGGCGGCGGCATCGCCAGCGGCCCTCTCAGCTTCATGAAAGGTTTTGACGCCTTCGCCGGCGTCATTAAGTCCGGCGGCAAGACTCGCCGCGCCGCAAAGATGGTCATCCTTAACGCCGACCATCCCGACATCGAAGATTTCATTCTCTGCAAGCAGAAAGAAGAAGCGAAAGCGCACACACTCGTGGCCTCAGGCTACGACGGTTCCTCCCCCGACTCTGAAGCCTACTCGTCAATCTTCTTCCAGAACGCCAACAACTCGGTGCGCGTGACCGACGACTTCATGTACGCCGTCGTTCGCGACACCGAGTTCTCAACCCGGGCGGTCAAAGATGGCCGCCCGATGAAAACCTTCAAAGCCAAAGAACTGCTGCGCATGATCTCCGACGCCACCTGGCATTGCGGCGATCCCGGCATGCAGTACGACACCACTGTCAACCGCTGGCACACGTCGAAGAACACGGCCCGCATCAACGCGAGCAATCCGTGCTCCGAGTACATGTTCCTCGACGACTCTGCCTGCAATCTCGCGAGCCTAAACCTCCTCAAGTTTGCTCCTAACGGCACCTTCGACGTCGAGGCCTACCGCCACGCCGTCGACATCCTTATCACTGCGCAAGAGATCATCGTCGATAACGCTGGTTATCCGACCGAGATGATCATGCGCAACTCGCACGATTACCGTCCCCTCGGCCTAGGCTACGCGAATCTGGGCGCGCTGCTCATGGCCTGCGGCCTCCCCTACGACTCTGACGCAGGCCGCGACTACGCAGCCTGCGTCACCGCCATCATGTGCGGCGAAGCCTATCTCCAGTCTTCCCGCATCGCCGAACTCTGCGAGCCTCTCGCCACCGCAACTGAACCAACAAAGCGAAGCTTGGCAGAGACCAACCTTGGCAATGCTCGTGTGGGGACGGGCGCCTCGCCCGTCCAGGCGGAGCGAAGCTCCGCAGTCCCTCCCGGTGCTGCCTGCCCCGGCTGGTACATCAACCGCGAGCCTTTCCTCGACGTCATCCGCATGCACCGCGCCTCAGTAAATGCCATAGGCACCCATGTGGGGACAGCCGCCTCGCCCGTCCAGGCGGAGCGAAGCTCCGCAGCCCAACTGACCGAACTCATCGCTGCCAGCAAAGACTGCTGGGACGAAGCCCTCGCCCACGGCGAGAAACACGGCTACCGCAACTCCCAGGTCACTGTCCTCGCCCCCACCGGCACCATCGGCTTCATGATGGACTGCGATACCACCGGCATCGAGCCCGACCTCGCCCTGGTGAAATACAAAAAGCTGGTCGGCGGCGGCATGATCAAAATCGTCAACAACACCGTGCCCACCGCGCTGTTCAAGCTCGGCTACGACCACGACCAGACCGGCGCCATCGTCAGCTACATCGACGCCACCGGCACCATCGAAGGCGCTCCCCACATCGAAGACGAGCACCTCTCCGTCTTCGACTGCTCTTTCAAACCGGCCAAAGGCACCCGCTCCATCCACTACATGGGACATTTAAAGATGATGGCCGCCGCGCAGCCCTTCATCTCCGGCGCAATTTCGAAGACCGTCAATCTGCCGGAATCCGCTTCCGTCGACGAGATCACGGAAGCCTACCTCCAGGCCTGGAAGCTCGGCTTGAAAGCGGTCGCCGTCTACCGCGACGGCTGCAAAAAGTCGCAACCCCTCAGCGCCGCCGGTACCAAAACCGCCGAGGCTCGTGTGGAGCGGGCGCCCTCGCCCGCTGAAGAAGAAGATTTAAACGCCCCACCCCGCGCCGTCCGCCACAAACTGCGTGAAGAGCGCATGTCCATCACCCACAAATTCAACGTGGGCGGACACGAAGGCTACATCACCGTCGGCCTCTATCCCGACGGTGAGCCCGGCGAAATTTTCATCACCATGGCCAAAGAAGGCTCCACTGTCTCCGGCCTCATGGACAGCTTCGCCCTGGCCGTCTCCATCGCCCTGCAGCACGGCGTGCCCCTGAAACTGTTCTGCGAAAAATTCGCCCACACCCGCTTCGAGCCCAGCGGCTGGACCAACAACCCCGACATCGGCTTCGCCAAATCGATCATGGACTACATCTTCCGCTGGCTCCAGTTGCGTTTCCTGACCGGCCAGCAGCAGTTGCTGTTCGAGAACTTGAGACCGAAGCTGTCAGCCATCAGCTCCCAGCCATCAGAGATCGGGGACCTGAACGGATCGACGGGTTTACTAGCCACTAGCCACAAGCCACTAGCCACTGGCAGCATTCATGCCGCTGACGCCCTAGCCGGAATCATCGACCTCGGCGACGCCCCCACCTGCCACGTCTGCGGCTCCATCATGGTCCGCAACGGCAGTTGCTACAAATGCATGAGCTGCGGCAGCACCAGCGGCTGCAGCTAATGACGCCATGTGCAAACGGATAGGCGTGGCACTGTCCATGTGGGGACGGCCGCCCTCGGCCGTCCAAGCGGAGCAAAGCTCCGCAGTGTTTATGTTCTTTAAATTGTCATCGCGAGCGAGCGCGCAGTTTGCGCGAGTCGAGGGATCTGGGCGAGCCACGGCGCGCGATCCCGCAGGGATCGCATTAAAGCGCTAGGCGAGCATCCGAATTGGCTGAAAACGATTGGCGCGCTTCCCTATTGGGAGCGACAGCGATTTTGAAAAGGCACGCCTTCACTGTGCCAAAAGGTTCGTATCAGGGCATGGTTTCAGCCATGCCGCAACGACACCAAACCTCGACGGCTTTTTAGCCGCTGAGGTAACAAAACTTGACATGCCATCGGCACGAAGGAACACAAAATCAAACGCATTCTCGATTAGCACGAAGAAAGGCACCGCTCGCTTCGTCCTGGAAGCTGCCGAGGACGCGTTGAGCAATCAACTCGTGCAGCGCGTGAAGCCGAGACTTTGTGGACCGCCCTAAGCGCGCGAACTCCCCGCATAGCAGTCTGCGCGACGGCGATTGTATCCGCTGTTTCGCAAAAATGAGTTACTGTAGATCGCATGTTCGATTACAAAGGAGATGACAGCGCGATCGCAGTCTTCATCGAACTCAGTTTCAAGCAGTTCGGCGATCAACTCTCTGGCCGCGAAGTGTCGTGAAATCCAGCGTTGCTCTAGTTGCTCCTCACTTAAGTCCTGGTCACCTTTTGATACTGCATCGATATAGCGTCGCAGCTTTGCCGTGATCATTGACTACCTCCGTTTTGAGCTGCCGGCCTCTAAGAAACGCGCCATGCGGCGGATAATGCTAGGAGCGACCGCCAGTGTGCCGAAAAGGCGACGGGCTTCGCGAGTAGCTCGCACGCAAAGGTCTTCCTAAACGTGAAGAGTAAAAACTGGCGCCCGACGCTCGCTAGCGATGGTTCGTCTCGAATGTGGTTGCTGATGAAATTCACCCGCGAAATGATATGAACCGCTTAATCCTATTTTCGTTTGATTAACCGCTTAACCTCTATGATTCTAAGCGTCTTATCATGCGGAAAACGGCATTGTCAAGGAATTTTTCCTGCCGTATACTTCGGTTCGACTGGCACAAGGCGTTCGGGGGCTGCGCTTCCCGCCACAAACAGGCAAGTATGGCCTTAACGATCCGAGACGTTGCCAAGGAAGCAGGTGTCTCTACCGCTACGGTTTCGAATGTTTTGAACAAGACCGGGAAGGTTGGCCGGAAGACGCATTCCCGGGTCCTTTCTGCCGTGCGGCGACTCGGCTTTGTACCTGATGTGCACGCCCGAAATCTTGCGATTCGCGACCGCCGCACGCTGGGAATCATTGTTTCCGACATTCAGAATCCATTCTTTCCCGAAGTGATCAAGAGCTTTGAGGTCCGCGCGCGACAGCTTGGCTATGACGCCATTTTGGGCGATACCAACTACGACCCGCGCCGCACTCGCGAATCGGCAGAACGAATGATGGAGCACAAGGTCCGCGGCGTCGCCATCATGACATCGGAAATCAGCTTGCGTTTGGTCCATGAGCTAGCACGAAAGAAGATCGCAGTCACGTTTCTCGATCTTGCTCCGGCGCGCCCGTACATGAGCAATCTGCGCATTGATTACTCTTCGGGTGTAGAACAGATCGTTCGTCATTTGCACGGCTTAGGGCACCGCCGGATCGCGTTTGTCGCGGGACGTCCGGAACTCAAGTCCAACCAGGTACGTCTCGAAGCTTATGAAAGGTGTATGCGAGAACTGGGACTGGAGCCGGGGCCTGTGCTTCCCGGAGACTTGCGATTCGAGGGCGGTCTCGCGGCGGGGATCGCCATCGGGAGCCTGAGCGTCAGGCCAACCGCGGTCATGGCGATTAACGATCTCACGGCGGTAGGCGTTATTAAAGGCGTTTTCAAATCGGGACTCCGTGTACCGCAGGACATCTCCGTCACCGGATTTGACCGAACCAGACTGGCAGAGTACAGCAATCCTTCCATCACTACGGTGGATATTCATCGCGACATTCTTGGCCACTTGGCCGCCAACGCACTGCACGAGCTTTCCAGCTCCGAGGATCCGCGGGGGAAGGAATATGAAATTCGCGCAGAGCTTATCATCGGGGAGTCCACCGGCGCGGCTGGTCCTTAATAAGAGTGAAGGAGTTGTCAAGACACAGCTGTCTTAACTGATGGGGGATTGGCCGGGTGCCCCATCCGCCACGCGTTCGTATTGAGCACACCGTAAATCCCTGAGGGTGCCCCCTTCCAGCGTTCCTTGCAGGTGCGGGTTTGTCTTGTTTTCGACGACGTTCGAGTGAGACCTCGGACAGTAGCCCAACCTGACCTGCACCAGGTATCGGTTGGCCGATCATGACAAAATGTCAGGAAATCCTTTGACTTCCAACTTCACCTGATGTAAAAGGCTACCCTCTTCCCCTATTGTTCTCTTGCCCTAGGTAGTTGGCTTTTCAGAAGTCTCTTGAGGAGTTCCGCCATGGACAACATTTTTTCCCTGCTCGAACGGTTTCTACACATTCTCCACGTTGCAAGTGAGCCAGTCACGGTAACCCTAGCGGTCGTGGCGATAGTCTACGCCGCAATACAGAAGCGGGAGTCGCGTCAGCTACTTCATTCCTCCAGAGACCTGAAAGATGAAGCGGGTCAGCTGGAGCAAAATACGAAAAGCCACACAGAGGAGATGAAGGTCCAACGAAACGCGATGGAAGGCCTTACTCGCGAGATGCGAACCATAGCCACTTCCATGTCAACGAAGTACATTGGGATCTTCCCCAAGAACATGCGCGACATTTGTGAGGTGGTCTCATTGACAGATCGCACCCTGGATATTCAAGTTGATCTAGTCGCCTACGGCCATTACTCCGACCCAGAGGCCTTTCAAAGGTATGTTGACCGAATTGAAGAGATTGCAAGAAAGTCACCGCAGCCCGCTATTCGTTTACTTGTATATTCGGACGAAACAGCACAGACGGGACGCGCATCGCAATTTGGTGGCCCCGAAGCCTTCTCTAAGGAAATGGATTCCGAGAGATATCGGCGTTACTTTCGGGAACTCTACAAATGTCCAGACCCTCCGGCCACATACGGCGAGTTCGTGGACTATATGGCAAAGCAGCAACGAGAGTGGCGCTCAAGGTTGGAACGATACAACGCCGTCGAAATCAGGTATGCATCTTTCCCGTTCCGGTTGTTTGTGTGGATTGAAGACCAAGAAGAAGCAGTATTCGCGTTCGAGTTGTATGGAAGAAATCGGACGATCTCATTTCGAACCCGAGATGGTAACTTGATCCGCACATTTGGTTCGGTCTTTGAGCAAAACTGGGCAGATTGTGCTCCCAAGATTGTTGCCGCCGAGAACGAGAAAAAACCACCTCAACCAATTAGGAAAGCTTCCTAAGGTGTGGCGTTTCGTCCGATCATAACGTGAAGATCGCACACCAAGAAGGAAGCGGTATTCCTGGCCGGGCGGGTTCTATAAAAGGGGATGTTCTATAAAAGGGGATGTTCTATAAAAGGGGATGTCAAGAAAAAACACTTCTTCACCTTCGCAGAGAGTGAAGTTCTTTTGGCATCCAGCCCCTGACTGCAGCTCCCCTGCACTTTTTCGAGCGGGCTTCGCTTTTATTCCGCGCCG
>QIAA01000020.1 GCA_003224905.1 Acidobacteriota bacterium | reverse complement strand
GCCCGCTGCGTTCACCCAGGCGAGGATCAGGTGCTGACCGCGATGTCGAGGCTAGCTGGGCACAAAAATGGGCACGCTCGTGAACATGGTTCAATCGAAATGAACCGAGATAGCTTGAATCTCGCAGCGATGCTTAGGGTTTGATGGTGGGCAGTGCAGGACTCGAACCTGCGACCTCCTGCTTGTAAGGCAGGCGCTCTAACCAACTGAGCTAACCGCCCGCTTTGATTACTATACCTTACCGTTATTCAATGTCACCCAGTGCACAGAGCCTCGCCTGCTGTGCGCTGTTGCTCCTTCTGCACACGTCAGCGGCGCGATTCCGGCGAATGTGAGTCCAGTCTGCAGCTCAGCGCTAGGAAGTCCACTCCAGCATGGGACACTAGTCTCACGTGCACACCTACGGGGAGCATATCGCCATAGTGAAGGAGTCATCATTGGTTGGCGCAACTCGGCGCACGGCATCGTTCGCTGTCTAACCTTCATCTCAGCAGAACGGTGCTAAAGTTTGTTCATTCATAATCTGCCCCTCGTGTCGCGTTGGGCAAACCGTCTCTTAGATATTTGGCCGACACTCACGCCGGAGGCCGTATGCTTCACAATCACAAAACTACTGATAGACCGTGGCAAGAAATTGCCAACGAAATGAATGATGAGCAAAATGGGGGCAAACTACTTCAGCTCGCCAAAGAGCTGAATCAATCCATGGAACACGGAGAGCGAGAGAAGGTGCGGAAGAGGTTAGGTCTTGACGATCTCAAGCAGGATGCCGCCTGAATATGATCGTGATTGTCAGCGTGAGCAAGCTGGATAACGGCAGAATTCAGGTAGGCGTAGCGAAGCCTCAGCACGATTCAAAGCGAGCGCAGAGCTACGCTTCCGAGAACGAAGCGCGCAAGGTGCTGCTAGGCTTTGGGGTTGGAGACGAAGCCGCTGATCTCTATTTGTTCAAGCTCATTCCACAGCTCTCAGCGAGTCAGGAATTGACGTTCCCTCCGCTGGACGTTCCTCAACACGAACTGTTGTCGCGCGGATTCCACATCGAGGCACGCGCTCAAAAGCAGAGATGAGGACTACTTTGGCGGGAAAGTCTAGTGTCCTCGTCGAGCATCACTGTTGCTTGAGCACTTGCAGGGTATGCAAGGCGTTTTGAATCGCCAGTCCTTCCCAATGATTCGATTCTCCTGCTAAGAACTCTAGCCGTTTAGAAATTGCTGCTTCTGCTGCCTTCAAGCGTTCTAGGAGCTTACTGGGGTCGGTTTCGAGCAATGCTTCCGTGTATTCGACTTGCCATTCGGGGTACCGTAGACGAATTTCGTGGGCACCCGCCATCAAGTCCTCCTGACTGCAACACGCGGCCCGAATGCAAAAACTATGTCCACTCGCCACTAGCGACGATTAGGTTTGCTCTTTCTCTCCTCAACTTGTCCTGCGCTAGCCTCAACTTTTTGCAGTATGGGCAATTTGGGTCTGAGCAATAAATAGAACCGCCTGATTGCGGCGGTTGTTTTTCTAGAGGCAGCGATGTTGCCATAATCCAGAACTGTAGCCCATTTTTACCGAAATGAATGTATGAAGGGTGACAAGCGATACGCCAACTTGCGCCAGCCGTCAGGGGCTGCCTTGCGCGGACGCCGCAATAGAAGTGAAACTTGGCGCATCTTGGCGCAGTACCTCTCCTGAGATTTCTGTATCGTTACAGACACTCCCCGCTCCTAGAACTCTGGACTCGCCTGGTTTCCGCAAGCTACTGAACGTTTCCTGGAGTTCGTTAGGTGGGGAGCTTAGCCTCAGTTGCGTACTGGAAACGAGCGGCGTGGGGTTGCTCCATTCACCGAGTCACTTTCCGTGACAACCACGCCGCTTTTCTATCTTTGACCCAAAGCGCAGGAGCTTTAGCATCGGACACTTTCGTGACCTTCCGTCCTCGGTGAGAGGGCACTAATCTACTGTCGAGCCAAGAGTATGAGGGGTGCTTCTCCATCACCCGACTCCTCGTCTCCGGTTACTTCTTGGGAAGAGGGAAAATATGGCATCGCCGCGCTGGAAACCTAAGTTACACAGTGGCAAGCAGTGCGATTGTAAAAATCCGAAATGTCAGCAGAATCTTGTAAGCAGGACGGGTTCTGAGCGTAAAACCGGACGAGGTAGATGACCCGCTGATGTACGCAGAAACAGGAAGTTTTGGGTGCAGTTGTTATTCAGCATGTTACGAAGCGCCTGCGGTAGCCGATCTCTGAAGCTGTTCAAGAGCATCGTAGGCGACTCTCCTAAATTCAGAAAGCTCGCCTAGAGTTTCAACATCCTGCGCGTCCAACCCTTCACACTCGAACCACTCCTGCGAGGACTGGTTTTGATAATCATAGATGTCTGTCACGTGCTCCTCGATCAGCTGGTCAGCCTCACGGATCAATGATTGAAGTAGTTCGATACGTTCTTGGAGTTTGGCCGTGACGGAGGTAGATTCGCTCATAATGCGGCAAAGTTTAAGATTGAAGCAAAGGAAGCAGAAGGTCACGAAGGTAACCACTCTCTTATTTTGGTGGTGATTTCTTGATCGTTGAAATATATGAAAAAGCTGCTTCCAGGCTTTCCGTACTAATTGAGTCATGACGAAGCGGGAAGTTCGGCGTAGCCGGGGGCGATTTCGCGCAAAACATCTTTGGCGTAGATAGCCCCTTGCGGCGTTTCTTCGTGTTTGAAGTACGCAAAGACGTCTCGTCCCTGGGCGAGATGCTCACGAATCCGGTTTACCATCGCGCTGCGCTCTTCCGCCGTGTAGGTTGGTTTGCGATAGCGGTAGTAGCAAAAATCAGCAGTCACGACATCCGGAGTGACGCGCTCTTCCGTCTCCGCTACGCATAATGCCCGCTTGTGTGTCCGCAGAAGATCGAATATCTGATCTGTAAACCACGACTCGTGCCGGAACTCGAATGCGCAAGGCACGCCACGCAAAAGAGTGGAAAGAAACTCTTCCAGCAGCACCGAATCCGCTTTCAGATTGGGCGGCAACTGGAAGAGCACAGGACCCATTTTCCCCGCCTGGGCCAGCGGCTGAACTGTGCTGAGAAATCGCGGAACGAAGTCTTCCGTTTTCTTGAGCCGCTTGATGTGCGTGATCACCTGGTGTGCCTTCACGCCAAAACGAAAAGTGGCGGGCGTTTCGACGATCCATTTCTGAACTGTTGTCTCCTTGACGAGCTGGCGGAAAGTGAAATTAACCTCAACAGTATTCAGTTGAGTAGAGTAGTGCTGCAGGAAATTCTTCTGCGCCAGCTTCTCCGGGTAGAACTCCGGCTTCCAGCTTGGATATGCCCAGCCGGACGTGCCGGCGTAAAGTTGCGCCATCGTTGGCCTCAGCTTTCGCGGAAATTATAGCTTTCGGCGCCTGGAGGGCACGGTTCGTCGCGGCGCACTGCTTGACCGTCGCTTTCCGGAGCCGCGCGTTACGCCGTGCGCAGCCAGATCGAGGCCAGCCTTCATCGCCTCAGCCGGACTTTTTCTTGCCAGACCGGACATGTCTGGGAGCTTCTGCTTGAGATTGAGCAGAGGTTCAAAAAGGTCTCCGCGCTTTTGCACACGCTCGAGCACCTTTTGCGCCTCGAAGACCAGCAGCTTCGGGTCCTTCTTTTTGAAGGCAAGCTCAACTTCCTCCCAGCTCACCGGAGTTGAAACCGTGGGACGCTCCCGCGCACGCAGCGAATACACTGCAATGGTCGTCTTGTGCTCGTCGTTCTGGCTCCAGTCCACCAGCACCTTACCCGTGCGCAGGGCTTTTTTCATGTCTGAGACCACTAAGTCGCGGTGCTCATCTTCCAGCAGGCGGGCCAGGGCGTGCGCGAAGGGCTTGGTAGTGTCGTAGCTGGTTTTCGAATTCAGCGGGACGTAGATTTGCAGTCCTTTCGAGCCGGAAGTCTTGGGAAAGCTCTCAAGTCCGAAACGCTGGAAAATCTCACGCAACCAAAACGCAACCTGGCAGCATTGCACGATGTTGGCAGGTGGCCCTGGATCAAGATCGAAAACGATCATCGTTGGACAGGCGATCTCCTTTGCGAGAGAGAGCGAAGGATGCAGTTCGATCGCGGCGAGATTTGCAAGCCACACCAGCGTCGGTAAATCGTTAGCCAGAATGTAATTTATGTTGCGGCGATTGCCTTCGCTCCAGATGGGAGCGGTCTTAACCCAATCAGGACGATGCTTGGTAGCGTTCTTCTCGAAAAAAAATTGTTCGTCGACTCCATTGGGATAGCGCTTCAGTGTCAGTGGACGAGCGTTGAGGTGCGGCACCAGGACTGGCGCGATCCGCGCGTAATAATCGATGACCTGGCCTTTGGTGAAACCTGCTGAAGGGTAGAGGACCTTGTCGAGATTCGTCAGTTTCAGATGCCGGCCCTGAATTTCGACCAACGGTGAGTCTTTCACGCCGCCTCGCTTGTTTTGCTGCGTTCTGTGTTCATTCGCCGATCTTGGATGCATAGCGGTGATACGACGCAAACCAGTGCCTTGGAGCTCAAACCAGCGCCCCTGCCGTCCCTCCAGAGAAGGCCGATTACTGACGGCGCCACAGGAACATCAGAGGAAGATGCCTTCATCTATCTGGATCAGCATTTCTGCCACCAGCCGTCCGCCAGGTTCAGTAGAGATCATTTCCACAGGCGATTTGCCCTGGAATCGCCGCTTCGGCCTTCGCATCCACTTGAGCGCGGTCTCCCGGCTTCCCAGCACGGCTTGTGCCCGTGCCAGCAGACGCGCGGTTCTTACAGGTCGGTCCGGCCCTGCGGATGCAGGCCTGCCTAACCAGTCCTGAAAATATTGTTGCAGCTTATGAGCCATGCCAGTCGCCATGAGGACATCATGCCACAACTTCAATGGCGAAATGCCCAGCCGCAGACGCCAAGAGGATGTGGAACTATGAGGTTACCGGACGATGACTGAGTTAGTGAATGAGGATTCCGGCGAGACATACGTGGCATCGCCAGGATCTACTGGATCATCGGCCAACGTGGCCTCGCGATTCTCGCCGGTGGCGTGAACCTCGCCCGATTCATCAATAAAGAAGCTGCGCGCTTTGCCATCGTAGTTGAGCGGGCGTGCTGTGATGGTGTACGAAGTCGCACTTTGCTCCTGATAGCGAAACATGTAACCATCTTTTTCGAAAACGTTAGCCGCCGTGGCCTTATCGAGCAGCCAGGCATGGCTGGAGTCTTGCTCAGCAACCTCCGGATCGACATCGGAAATGTCCGGAGGCCCTAAGGCCGAAAGATCGTCCGGCAAGCCAACTTCGGGGAACTCAGATTGATAGCTGATCAGTGCAGACCGAACTGCGTTGAGAGTCGTAATTGCAGCGGACTCGGTTATTTTCAAGTCTGCTCCGCGAAATTGCTCGACGAGCTCTGGCCCCACGCGAAGACGGCGTTCGAACATCATCCACTGGAGTTCAGCTATGCGCCACTCTCCGTCCTCAAAGCTCATCCAAACTATTAGACATCGGTCTGCACGGCCAGCACTGCCGATTGTCAGTTCTAGGACCGCTTCGCGTCCCCCCATAATCTCCCGCCGCAGTTGTAACTCCAAGTTGTCGCCAGAATCCTTGCTATCAAGCACGACCAAGGCGTGACCATCCTCCGGGACTCGGAGTTCTGCACCGCTTAGCCCAAGAGTGTTTCGAATCAAAAGGTTTCGTTCGCAAGCCATTCTGTCTTGGGTTGAAAGCGTACGCAACGCGCTTAGGACCGCTTCGGGAAGGTGTTTCTCCACGAGGTCGGGCTTTGTGGCAGTCAGAATTTCCACTACTGCTTCCGCAGGAGTGCTGGCATTTGCAATCTGAGAAAACGAATCACAGACCAACACGAACAAGACAGTTGCGCTGAACCAAGTTCGAATGGAAGCGACCACTGCATGCCTCTTCCTGCTTTAGACACCGCCCGATACGGTTAGCTCCAAAGACCGTCGCGAGGTTTGACAACAGACCTCTCCGGCCACTAACGTCAATTTTCTACAGTTTTGGTATCTGGCAGGCTGTGGAGGGACGATGAAAAAGCACGTGGTGGCATTTTTCGCCTCAATTGTCATCCTGAACGTTTTCATGTGCGCCCAAGACCTTGCGTCCTTCGAAAAGCGCATTACGGTAAAGAAGCTGGAAAACGGACTCACCGCAATCATCTGTGAACGCCCTGAGGCCCCGGTGTTCTCTTTCTTTACCCACGTGGATGCCGGCTCCGTGCAAGACCCCATGGGCAAAACCGGTCTCGCCCACATGTTTGAGCACATGGCTTTCAAGGGTACCGACAAAATTGGCACCAAGGACTACGCGCAGGAAAAGCTGGGGTTGGAAAAAGTGGAGCAGGCATACGCTGCCTACCTGCGCGAGCGGGACAAGCCCATCGCCCGCGATGAACAGAAATTGAAACAACTGGAAAAAGCCTGGCAGGACGCAATTGCCGACGCACAGAAGTATGTCAAGCCTAACGAGTTCTCACAGATTCTCGACAGCAACGGTGTCGAAGGCATGAACGCTTCCACCAATGAGGATGAAACCTCCTACTACTATTCTCTTCCATCGAATCGCCTGGAGCTGTGGGCCTATATGGAATCCGAGCGGTTTCTGCATCCCGTGATGCGCGAATTCTATAAAGAACGCAATGTTGTTATTGAGGAACGCCGGATGCGCACCGACAGCAATCCGATCGGCCGGCTGCTGGAGCAATTCGTAACCGCGGCTTACAGCGCCCATCCATATCATCGCCCCACCATAGGATGGATCTCCGACCTGAATTCGTTCTCGGCAACCGACGCTCAGAGCTTTTTCCACCAATACTACATACCGTCGAACATGGTCGTGACCGTTGTCGGTGACGTAAAAGCCTCAGAGGCGATGCCCATCATCGAGAAATATTTCGGTAGTATCCCTTCTCAGGAAAGACCCGACGAGCGGACTACCACCGAGCCGCCGCAGAATTCAGAGCGGCGGGTCCTGCTGCAGGAAATGTCGCAGCCTATCTACCTGGAGGGCTATCACCGTCCCGATTATCGAAGCAAAGACGACGCGGTTTACGACGCCATTTCCGACCTGCTGTCGAGCGGACGAACCTCGCGGCTTTACCGCGCTCTCGTGCGCGACAAGAAAATCGCTTCCGATTCCGCCGGCTTCACGGGAATGCCGGGAAACAAATATCCCCACCTCTTTGCCTTTTATGCCATTCCTCTTCCCGGTCACAAGCCCGAGGAAATGGCGGAAGCGATTCACGTCGAAATCGAGCGGATGAAGAACGAAGACATCAGCGACGACGAACTGAAGATGATCAAAACCCGTTCCAAAGCCAACCTGATCCGGAGCCTCGACAGCAACCCGGGTCTGGCTCTTCAACTGGCAATTTACCAGTCGCGCTACGATGACTGGCGCGAGCTGTTCTACACCGTCGACCGCATAGACAAGGTCACCAAGGCGGATATTCGCCGCATCGCAGGGCAGACGTTCACTGCGACGAACCGCACTGTGGGAATCATAGAAACCGCCAAGCCGGCTGCCAGCCAACCGGGAGGTGAGCAATGAAACGAAGCAAGCTCATTTCCTCACTCCTGATCCTCCTGGGCACTTTGAGTATGCACTCAGCTATTGCTCAGGTTGCCGACTGGCATCAGCTCAAGATCGCTCCGCTGCCCCCGTTTCACCCAAAGGAGCCCAAACGCATTGAACTCCCCAACGGGATGGTGATTTTTCTGCAGGAAGACCATGAACTTCCCCTGATCGACGGCAGCGCTCGCATTCGAGGCGGCAGTCGCTCCGAAGCAGCGGCCAAAGCCGGCATGATCGATATCTACGGGGAAGTTTGGCGCACGGGTGGAACAAAGTCCCAGACCGGCGATCAACTCGATGATTTCCTGGAAGTCCGCGCCGCCAAGGTCGAAACGGAAGGCTCCGCTGATTCGACCAGTATTAACTGGTCCTGCCTGAAGCAGGATCTCGATGACGTGTTCAAGGCCTTTACTGATTTGTTGCGCGAACCTGAATTCCGCGCTGACAAGCTCGACCTCGCTCAGCGGGAAATGTTCGACGCGATTTCGCGCCGCAACGATGATGTCGGACAAATCGCAGCTCGCGAATCCACTAGGCTGGCCTACGGTCCCCAGAATCCCTACGCGCGTGTGGCCGAATATACGACCGTAGCAGCCGTGACCCGGCAGGATCTCATCGACTGGCATAAAGCCCATGTGCATCCCAACAACATCATCTTGGGTGTAGTGGGCGACTTCGACTCAGGGCAAATGGAATCCCGGCTGCGCCAGGTATTCGGCTCATGGCCAAAGGGGCCTGCAGTTAAAGAGGCGGAAATCAAGGTCGAGCCAGCCAGGCCGGGATACTATTTCGTAGCGAAGTCAGATGTAAACCAGAGTTCCATCCGCATGGTGGAACCCGGGACAACGCGCAAAAATCCCGACTACTTCGCCATCCAGGTATTCAACGAAGCTTTCGGCGGCGGCTTTTCCGCTCGCCTCATGCAGCAACTCCGCACCGCAAAGGGGCTGGCTTATGGCGTCGGCGGTGGCATCGGTACCTCTTTCGATCATCTCGGCATCACTCGTCTCTCCATGGCCACCAAGAGTGAAAGCACGGTCGAGGCGATTCAGGGCCTCTATGGTGAGATTGATCGCCTCGCCAAAGAACCGCTCACCGATGAAGAGATTCAGCGCGCCAAAGATACCATCCTGAACTCGTTTGTCTTCAATTTCGATTCACCTGATAAAGTTCTCCGCGAACGCATGGCCTACGAGTTCTACGGCTATCCGCCCGATTTCCTGGAGCGCTTCCGCGCTGGAGTGGAAAAAATCACGCCTGCTGACGTTTCGCGCGTAGCTTCCAAGTATCTGCACAAGGATCAGCTGGCGGTGCTGGTGGTGGGAAATGCTTCTGAATTTGACAAGCCTTTATCCGCGCTCGGGCAGGTGAGTAACGTCGATATCACCATCCCGCCGCCCCCAGGCGAGCCGCAGCCGCCGGCACAACCCGGGCGGTAGATGCCGGCATTTCTGAACCTGGTAACCTATCGCGAGTCCGATCTACTTTAAGCTTTGAGCAATGAGTGCGTTTGTCCTGCCATCAGAACCATTTCCCATAGCCGCCCTGCGCGATGCCTTCTTCTGGGGACCAATAGGATTGTTCATTGGCGTGCGGCTTTTCTTTCGTGGTTTTAGCGCACTGCGACGCAGAGAGTTGGTGCGGAATACGCCGACTTCTGCAATTCGCAGCGCCGCGATCGGCTCTGTCGAGGTAAGCGGCAAAGCCGTTGGGCCTTACACCCTCGTGGCCCCTCTCTCCAAGCGGGATTGCTTGTACTACCGGTTAGCTGTTTCAGAATCGCCGCAACACATTGTGGAGGAGGAATGCGCGCCGCTGTTTCTGGACGATCACACGGGTCTTCTCATGATCGCCCCCAGGGCGCTAACCTGGAACTGCCCGTCGCATCGCAGGAGGTCTCCGGGAACAGTTCCGAGTACTTGCGTCACGTGCTCTCGCGTCATGGCCTTTCAAGCGACACACGAGTTGACGAATTCTGCATCTGCCTGGATGACGACCTCTACGTTCTCGGCACTCTCAGCGAAAATCCTTGGGCAGCCGAAGCGCCGGGAGGCACATTCCATCGTTTCGGCCCCGGATTTGTCAGTGAGGCCGAAGCCGACCTCCAGCGGCGTACGGCTTTTGGAGTGCTGGATCCCAATTTTCCTTCCGGCGCGACTCAAGTCTCGGCCGCTGAGTTCAATCTGCATCCGCCCGTCATCCTCATGCAAGGATCTTCACCGTTTGTCATAACAGAAAAAAGTGAGCGCGATGTACTCGCCGAATTGAACTGGCAAACTAAAGCCTATATCTGGGGCGGTCCTCTTCTGGCACTTTTTTGCCTTTGGAATCTTCTGGTCCGAATCGGCTTGTACCGGTAACCCCCTCTTAAATGCTCTGCTCAGTCGGCGGACCCAGACTCATCCGCAGCTAGCCGTGGGCTGGGGGAGGGAACTGGCCAACTTGCGGTGACGAACGCCACCGCATAGACCATTCCGATAATGGAGAATCCGGCCACCAGATTCCATTGCGCCACGGCGCCGACCGTGAACCCCAAAACTATCTGCAAAAATGTTCCGGCAAAATAGAAGGTGTTCTGCACGCGTCCCATAAAATGTTTTGGCACCTGTTCCATGAGGCTGGTGTTCATAGAAATGCCGCTGATGCCACGTCCCGAGCCCATGACTCCATATAAAACCACGGCGATGACTAACACCGGGGAGAGCGGCGCCAGGGTCATGCAAATTGCCAGCGCGCCCAGAGCTATGGCCGAGGACCGCCTTGCGCCCACCTTCATGATGAATTGTGGCGCATAGAAGGCGCTGAGAAATGCGCCGCAGCCCCATCCGGCATTGAGCCAGCCGTAACCCACGGCGCCGGCGTGGTAAATGCGGTCACTGAGCGGAGCCGTGACTACATAGCCAGTCAGCATCGCCCCTAAAAAGAGTCCCCAGCTCGTTCCGAGCAGCACCACACTGCGGTTGTCGCGCAGAAAATGAATGCCTTCCCGCATCTCGCGCACAAAGCGCTCGATTGCGGTTTCCGCCACTAAGCCATCGGCGTGTAACTCCGCCGGGCGCGCCACCACATGGCGTCCTTTGCGGACGGCGAAATAAAAACAAAACGATGCCAGGTACGTGGCAAAGTCAATGAGCAGGACCCCACCCAGCCCAATGTGGTTGTAAACGAATCCCACAACGGCGCCCGCAATGAGCCAGCCTCCCTGTACACCTGCCAATAGAAACGTGTTGGCATGAACGAATTCTTCATCCGGGGTCAGTTCTTGGATCAAGGCGGTAATCGTCGGCCAGAACATCCAGAAACCAGCCGCGACCAGCATGTTCATTAGGTAGATTTGCCAAATCCTGACTCTTCCGGTGAAGGCGAGAATTGAAACCGTCAAGATGATGATGGCGCGCGCGGCGTCCAGCATCATGACCAGACGGCGCCGATCCTCGCGGTCGATAATCACTCCGGTGAAGGGCAAGAGAAGCATCGCGGGAATGGTTTGAAGTACGGTCAACGTGCCCAACGCCATTTCTGAGTGCGTGGCCTGCAGAACGAACCACGCCACGGCAGCGGAATTCATTCCGCTGCCCAGCATCGAGATCAGATTGGCGGCAAAAATGAAACGTAGCCCGCGCTTCTGCAGGATGGCGCGCATCTCTCCAATGTAAATGATCGAGAGGACCCGGCCAATTCGCTACAGGCTTCACGAAGAACGGTTCCTACGACTGCAGTACAACCTTGAGTGTGGGCGCCGGAGCATTCACGTGCTTGAGCGGATCTGCCCGGTTTTCCCAAAAAAGGAAACAGGGATTCTTAGCAACACAAGGGCGATTTTCCTCCCTTCGTGACTTCTTTCTGCCACAAAGGGATGGTATCGTTTATTACAAGGTCTTCTTCAAATTCTAAGGTTGGACTGTTGCTGCATAGGGCTTCTCCATACATCGTGCGAGTGGGTGTCTTTCTTTCACTCTTCTGCTCGGCTGTGCTTCCGCTCCGTTCGCAGGAATCGGCGGCGGTCGTGCAGTCTCTGCGGGTCCTGCCGGAGCAGAGCGGCCCGGTGGTGGAGATTACTTCCACCCGTCCGATTGTTCCAGCGATACAAAAAATAGATGGTCCGCCGCGTCTGGTTGTTGATCTGCCGGGCGCGAATTTCTCTCTGCCCCGCAAGCGTTATGCAGTCAGCAGCGAAGAGGTCAGCGCAGTCAGGGTGGACCAGTTTGAAAAATCGCCGCCGGTCACGCGAGTAGTCATCGACCTGCTGAAGCCGATCAGATATTCCTGGGATGCCAAGGGCAACAGGTTGATGATCCGCCTGCACCCCAGCGAGGACGCCGAAAATCCTCCTCCCCAGCCACCCTCAGTACCCACGTTTACGCAGGGCGTGGAAGCGAGCGTTGTGCCTTCAATTCCGGGCGCCTCCGGAGCTTTGGTCCAGGCTGGAAGCCGAATCGCAGCTGGGTCCTCGCTAACCGCTGGCGTAGACACGGCGATTCTCAACCTGACGCGCGGTGGCGAGGTACGCGTCTGCCCCGGCACTACCGTCTCCGTAACAACCTCCCGCAACGGTCAGGACTTAATGCTGGGCATGAGCACCGGCTCGTTGGAAACGCATTACACCCTCAATGGGTCGGCTGATTCGGTCGTTACCCCCGACTTTCGCATCGTGCTCGCCGGTCCCGGCGAATTTCATTACGCGATGAGTGCTGATTCCCGAGGGAACACCTGTGTACGTGCCTTACCGGGAAACACAGGACCCGTAAACGTCGCAGAGCTTACCGGTGAAAGCAGCTATGAAGTGAAGCCCGCGGAGCAGATCATTTTCAAATCGGGCCACATCAATTTAATGGAAGCAGCGGGAAACGAAGATTGTGGCTGCCCACCACCCGAGATCCCCGTGCTGCGCGCCGCTGGGCCAGAAACCCCGGCAGCCTCAGAGGACCAGTTGCCCTCCACTGCGCGTCTGGCACAGCCCGGTGATCCAAGCGGACCACTGTCGGCTTCAGCCGCTGACTCCGGTTCAGCACCTGAAGCATCAGTCATGGCGCCACTGTCACAAACTGCAGGAGCCAGAGCCGGAAGCCCCTCTTCTCAGCCCGGCGGGCTGCACGTTCAAGTGGAAGCGCCAATTGTCTTCCGGGCTTCAGATTTGCCATCCGCTCCTGCGGCTCCCAACTTGCAATCGCAATCTTTGCCGCTGGCCGATTCAAAGCGTCAACCACCCGTGCTTACCATTGTTGTCTCGCCAGACCCGCACTCGAAATCGCAGCGGCGCGGTTTCTTCGGCCGGATCAAAGGCTTCTTCGCCTCGATGTTCGGATCGAGCGGCTGAGTATGTCGCCGTCCTCGCGACGAATCTAACGCGGGTGCCCCTCGATAAGAGCGAAGGCGTTGTCAAGGGCATAGTTTTCCTGTGCGGTGCGAAGCACCGGGGGGGTTTGCCAGAGAGGTTGAAGGACCAAGACTCTGGAATCTCACCGTGAATCACTGTGCGGCGGAACGTCGTTCCACCAACCATCGATTCGACCTAA
>QIAA01000243.1 GCA_003224905.1 Acidobacteriota bacterium | reverse complement strand
GAAGCTGATCTTTCATTCGGCCCCCTCGTGAACAGGAGAAACCTGCGAAGTTTCAGCTTGCACACCGAAGAATTCTGGAAATGGAGCTTCAGCCGCCTCAGGGACTGACAGCCCTACAACTTCTCCCACTACCAGCAGGCATGGCGCAGGCAGAGGAGGCGAGCCGGGCAGCTGCTCGAGGGTCGTGCGATGAATTCTTTGCTCGCTGGATGTTGCTTGTGAAATCAGCGCACATGGTGTTGTGCTCTTGAGTCCCGCCCGCAGCAGTCTGTCCACTATGCCGCTGTAATCTTGCCCCGGCATGTAGATCACGAGCGTTGATTCCGGATGAATGCCTGAGAGTGAATCGTCCGAGCCCTGCTCGGCGGCATGCTGGCCGGTCACAAACGTGAGCGACGATGACACTCGCCGGTGAGTTAACGGAATCTGCGCGGCGGCCGCAGCCCCGAGCGCAGCAGTAACCCCCGGCACAATCTCAAACTCAATATTCGCCTCACGCAGCGCTTCGATCTCTTCTCCCGCCCGGCCGAAAATCAGGGGATCTCCACTCTTCAGGCGCACCACCTGCATGCCCATCAGCGCGTACTGCACCAGCAGAGCATTGATCTCATCTTGCGTGATGTTCTTTTGTCCGCACCGCTTGCCTACGTTGCGAACTTCCGCATAGGAAGGGATCAGCGCAAGGATCTGCTCTGTGATCAGATCATCGTGCAGCACCGCATCGGCGGTCCTGATAAGCCTGAGTGCTTTTAACGTGAGCAATTCGGGATCGCCCGGTCCGGCGCCCACTAGATAGACTTTTCCCTTCATACACACTCTCCAGTACTGCTGGTCTTAATGGCAGTTTCAAACGCTTCGCGGCTCGCCAGTTGATGCAGCAATCGCCGTCGCTCCTCTGGATCGATATCGGCCGCAAACAATTTCTGTCTCACGTCACCTAATTGCGACAGCCACTCCCCGTATTCCGGTCCAAACCGCAATTCCAGTTCGCGTCTCAGTCGCTGAGCTAAAGCTGGACTGTGACCGGCGGTCGAGATAGCGATCTGCAGATCGCCCCTGCGCACCACAGAGGGGTAATAAAAATCGCAAAGCGGCGGATCATCGACAACGTTGCACAAAATCTCGCGCTGCTGTGCCTCGCGGAAAACCTTGTGGTTTAGCTCAGGCGAAGACGTTGCGACGATCACGAGAAACTTCCCTTCGAGGTCGTTCACGTCAAAGGTTCGCTTCTGCCAATCGAGCGCTCCCGAATCCGCCAAATGACGCACTGTTTCCGTAGCGCGCGGCGCAACCACTTGAACCTTAGCGCCGGCTTCAATCAGTCCTTGAATCTTTTGCTCGGCAACGGCGCCCGCTCCCACAACCAGGCAGGGCCGGCCGTCGAGTTTCAGGAACATGGGAAACAGGCTCATTTCGTCATCCTTCCACCGCATGCGGCACCCGCCCGGGAGACGGATCCCGGGCAACCGCCGCGAGAAACTTCCCGGCCAGGCATTCGCGTAATTCCGCGTCACTGTGTCGCGCAAAGAAATGTCGCAGATTCTCTCCCGGCAGACGCTCCTTGAGGTAGCGGTTCAGCAAGCGCTCAATCGCATCGGGAACTTCGCTAGCCAGGCACCGATACCCGATTGGCCTCGCGATCGCCTGATTCAGTCCCAGCGCGCCGCCCACGCAGAAGTAGTAAGCATCCTGAAATCGATCGTTGACTTTGATCTTTTTTCCTTCTATTCCGACGTCGGCAATCCAGTGCTGCCCACAGCTATTCGGGCATCCGGTGACGTGCAGTTTCAGGTGCTGTTCAAATCCGGGAAGTCTTTCTTCCAGTTCCTCGACCAGCCATCGCGCAAAACTCTTGGTTTCCGTGATCGCCAGCTTGCAGAATTCAGTTCCGCTGCAAGCAATCGCCCCGCGCCAGAAGCTCGATGCTGCGACCCGCAATCCAACCGCATCCAGCTCTCGTGCCAGCGGCACCGCATTAGCATTTGGCACATTGACAATCAGCAAATTCTGCATATTCGTCGTGCGCAGTTCCCCGCCCGCGAATCTGTCAGCCAAATCAGCCGCTGCACGCATCTGCTGCGGGCTGATTCGTCCGCGAAGCACGGCCGCGCCCACGTAGCTGTAGCCCGCTTGTTTCTGCGGATGTATTCCTACGTGATCGCGATAGACATCCGCTGGCGGGTTCTCTTCGGCTGCCGGATCCAGACGAAAACCAATCCGGCTTTCCAGTTCATGCAGGAAGTCGTCGCCCGTCCAGCCGTGCTTGAGGAAAAGGAACTTGAGCCGCGCTCGTTCCCGGCTCTCGCGAAGTACGTGGCTCTCACGAAAAAGTTCTGCGATGCCTTTGAAGACGGGCAGCACTTGCTCCCACCGCACAAAGGTATTCAGGCGAACCCCAAGGTGCGGATCGGTAGAGAGCCCTCCGCCAACGCGCAACGAGAAGCCGACCTCCGAGCCGCGGCGCACGGCAGTCAACCCGATATCGTTGATCTCCGGATACGAGCACCAAACCCGGCATCCCGTGATCGATACTTTGAACTTGCGCGGCAGATTGTAGAAGTCGGCATTTCCTGAAACGAAGCGATTTGCTTCCAGCACCAGCGGCGACGCATCGCAGATCTCATCCGCATCAACACCGGCTAGTGGACAACCGGTGATGTTGCGCGTGACATCGCCGCAAGCTCCGAGCGTAACCAGCCCGGAGCTTTGCAGCGCTTCCAGCACTTCGGGGAGGGCCTCAATCGTGACCCAGTGAAGCTGGATGTTCTGCCTGACGGTGAGATCCGCAGTGCCGCGCGCATAGCGTTCGGAAACGTCGGCAATCGTCCTAAGCTGGTGAGAATGGAGAAGGCCATTAGGGATGCGGATGCGAAGCATGAAGTAAGGCAATGCCCGTCCCTCACCGCCCTGTCCGCCGATCGCGCCCACGCCGTCACCCTGGGTGTAGACGCCCCACCACCGAAAATACGTGCCTATCCATTCGGGAGGAATCGAGTTGAAACCCTCGCGCGCAAAGCGGCGTATCTCGGCAAGCCCTTCCCAGGGATTCTTCTCGCGCTTGAGCCGTTCGACTCGCTGCGCCTTCGTTTCTGTGCCGTTTGTTGACATAAAAAAACCCACCGCCAGCATCCGGGTGCTGGCGGTGGGTAAAATTGCCGGTTCTAATTAAAAACCTAGATCAGCAGCCTCCCTGCGCCAGACACACGCGCACCACAACAACAACAACATGCGCAAGTCTGGCGAGAAAGCATCATTTAGATCTTGCTAATACTAGAGAGCCCAGAAACTGGTGTCAATCTGTCCCGTATCGATTTGGATGAAAACTTCGAATCACTCGCATCAAAAAATCTGCAGGCCTAAGTCTTACGCCCCTCCGCGACTCAAGCTGAAAGCAACCAGGACCCTAAAATCTGAGAACTGAGAACGGAGAACCGAGAACTGGCTGGTCCCGCTCGCTTTTTTCCCTTGACGTCACTCCCACGACCTGTGTCATAAAAGTAAGTAGTACGTTCATTCTGAGGTTTAACTCTGTGCTACTAACTCTCACATTTTCTATATTTTACCTGCAACTCATTTCTTTCCAAAGATTTTGCTCGTGTTCTCCCGCTAACTCCATGATTCCAGAAGGTCACCGCCGGAGGGGGATACCGATTCCGGACGCTCGGTTGCCCTCCTTCGAGACGCGGGAAAAGCTAACGGCCGACATCCATGTAAGTCCTCTGTCA
>QIAA01000019.1 GCA_003224905.1 Acidobacteriota bacterium | reverse complement strand
GGGTCACCGCCCTACGGCATTGCCGACGGTGGTGTGATCATTCACGAGCTTGGAACAGCGCGCATGGGGACTAGTCCAAAAACGTCTGTTCTAAATAAGTACTGCCAGGCACATGACGTAAAGAACCTATTTGTGACCGACGCTGCGTCTTTTGTGACTAATCCTGACAAGAATCCGACGCTCACGATTATGGCGTTTTCATGGATGGCTTCGGAGTATCTGCTCGATCAGGCGAAGAAAGGAAGTTTGTAGCGAATGGCGTTGAAATCCATTTCGCGCCGCGAAGTTCTGAAATCGCTGAGCGTTGGTGCGTTCGCAGGATCGGTTCTTCGGGCGATCCCCTCCGAAGCTGCGGAGCATGCGCACAGCATGGTTGCCGAGGAAAAAAAGCGAGCCTCGGGTTCGTACACACCAAAATTCTTCTCAGCTCAGCAATACAAAACTCTGCAGGCGCTTTGTCAGGCGATCATTCCGGCGGATGGCGACTCAGGAGGCGCTATGGAAGCGGGCGCACCCGAATTCATCGATCTGCTGACGAGCGAAAATCCGGAGTATCAGTTGGCTCTGGGTGGCGGACTAATGTGGCTGGATTCTACGTGCATAGATCGCTACGGCAAAGCTTATTTCGACTGCGGGATCGCACAGCAGAAGGAGATCCTCGATCTCATCGCGTATCGGAAGAATGCAGTCGCCGATCAGAGTGTCAGCCAGGCTGTCGAGTTCTTTGCTCTTCTGCGGAACCTGACAACCGACGGCTTTTTTACCAGCGAAATCGGGATCAAGTACCTGGGGTATATCGGAAACACCTTTTTGAAAGAATTCCCCGGATGTCCGCCTGTGCCGGAAGGCTAGTTGCTGCCAGGCACAGGCGAGGACGCCCGCACCTACATCGAACCCTAGTCTATCCCTTCCCGAATGGCTCCTCCAGCGACGGACTTTGCGGCGTAAACAACTCCGCGCCGTTTTCAGTAATGTGCATGTCATCTTCGAGTCGCACACCAAACTCGCCGTGAATGTAGATTCCCGGTTCGTCGCTGAAAGTCATGTTCGCTTCCAGCTTTGTGGTGTTCCCACGCACCAGATAAGGCCACTCATGAACATCCATTCCCATGCCGTGGCCCACACGATGGGTGAAGAACTTGTAATCGGGGCTGAATCCCGCCTCGGTGATCACTTTGCGGGCAGCCGCATCTACCACCTGGCACTCGACTCCAGCATGCGCCGTCTTCAGAGCTGTCGATTGCGCAACGTGAACGATGTCGAAAACTTTCTTCATCTTCTCGGTCGGCTTACCAACGATTAACGTCCTGCTGATATCAGAACAGTAGCCTTCGACTTTGCAACCGCCGTCGATCAACACGATTGTTCCTTCACGAATGATCTGCGGCGTCACGGACCCGTGAGGGAATGCAGAGAACTCGCCGACTTCCGCGTCCGCACCGCCCTCGAAACCTAGTTGCTTGTGAGCCGCCTCAATTAGCTCTTCGAATTCGCTCTTGTTCATGCCGTCCCTCAATGCGCGATATGCTGCCTCATAGGCCGTTAACGTAACCTTCGATGCCAAACGCATCAGACTGATCTCGTGTGCGCTCTTGATCCTGCGGCAGCCTGCAGTGACAGGAGTGGCGCTGGCGATCTTGATCTGAGGCGCGGCCTTCGAAATGCCTTCACTGAAAACAAAACGCACCGACTCTTCCATACCCAGCATCCCGGTGGCGATCCCGCGGTCTTTCAGGCCCTGCGCCACGCGTTCGTAAGGACTCTCATCTTCCTGCCAGATGCGGACATCAGCTTCTTTGCCGTCCGGGCCAGTGGCCAGCTGTTCGCGGGCGCGGCCTTCCTCGAATCCCGGGCAGACGTAAAAAGCCGCTCCGGTCGCCGGCAGTGCCATGGCTAACAGACGCTCGCTTCCGTGCCAGCGGATGCCGGAGAAATACTCGAGCGAAGTGCCCTCACACAAAAGAATGCAATCGAGGCTGTTGGCACGTATCAGCCGTCGAGCTTCTTCCTGGCGCTCCTGTCGCTCCGAAGTTGAAATCGGCGTAGCTTGATCCTTCATGGATTTCAACGCTGCAAGCGATGGCGGCAGAGGTGAACATGGGTTCTTAGTTTTCGATTGGGCTGGCTGAGTGGCCAACATTGCCGCGGTCGTCACGGCACCAGATTGGAAAAGCCGGCGTCGGGTGAGCATGGAACCTCCTAGAGTCAAAGGCAGCCATTATAGAGACAACCGCCAAGAGCCAGTTTTCGATTGCCAATTTTCTGTTTTCCGAAGAAAATCCCGTCATCGTGAAATGGCAGGTGGGAAAGGACCAGACATGACCACAGACTACACTCCTCCGGGACGTCTTGTAGCGCACAACATGGTAACCACGCAATTCGAGCTGGATGGATTTCGTGTTGTACGCACATTGGGAGTGGTGCGGGGCATTGTGGTCCGCTCGCGTTCGATCTTCGGAACAGTTGGTGCGGCTTTGCAGACCATCCTGGGCGGAAATATCACTTTGCTGACGAATCTCTGCGAGAAAACACGAGCCGAAGCATTCGATCTGATGCTGCAGCACGCCGCCGAGCTTGGCGGAAATGCCGTCGTCGGGGCGCGCTATGATGCGACCGAAGTCATGCAGGGTGTGACTGAAGTGCTGGCCTACGGGACTGCAGTGGTAGTCGAGCCGGTAGCTTGACCGCAGATCCTGTCAGGAAGCAAGAACATTCCCTTCGCCACGTCCGACGCCAGCGTCTCCTCACGGTAATACTTCTTGAGGATGTTGTCTTTCCAGTTCAGTAAATCTGGGTTGCTCGCGGCGAAATCGGTCCATGCTTGAGTGTCACTGCTCCGCGCCATGCGCTCGCGAATGAGAAACAAGAAAGCCCAGGTAATGGTTTCGTGATAAAGACCCGGCTTACCCTTGGCCGCCGCAAACCTGGCGAGCCCTGACGAGAAGCGCTGAATCGCCTCCAACGCAGGATAGCGGCACAAATACAAGTACGCCATCCTCACGTGGTCCGAATGACAAAAAGGCTCGAGGCTGCAGCCCTCGAAGCGGTCGATAAATTCGTGATCAGTCATGTCCATACAGCCTCTCACGATGAGTGATGCAAACGAGAACGGCGATAGCGAAGACGATCAAGCCGCCAATGCCGGAGTCTCCTCCCTGAAAATGAATCGCGATCGCAATGGCAAAGATCGCAAGCAACGCGTAACCGCTCACGACGGTCGACCGGCACGAGGAACAAAAGCGCGGCCACAGCTTCACTCCACCCCAGCGCTGGCCTTATCCATTGCGGCAACCCTGTGCGCGCAAAGTGGTGACCTGCTGCAGCGGACAAGGCAAAATGCACTGACTCCAACAGTACAACCAAGCCTAGGGCAATTCGAAGTCCGGGGACAGCAATAGTATTGGTATTGAGTTGCTCTCTCATTTTTTACTGCTCACTTTCCGGTGTTCGCGATTGATTTCCACTTCCACCAGCCGATGACTGGCCGCTGAATCCAGATCAAGGCCATAGAACTGTTTCAGGTCCTTAATGCGTTTCAGGTTGGCTGCACCGAAGGGGCACTTGCCATCAAAGGCGTGCAGTACGATGCCCTCCAGCAAATCGCCGAGCGTCAGGTCGTGGTAGTCAGCCAAAGCGCGGAGGACTTTCAACAAGCGCTTCTCCATCCGAACGCCGGTCTGTACGCGTTCGACGACGTACTTCGATTCTGGTGCTCGTCTGTGCTCCATTGCTACCTAGGTACCATGGTAACACATCCCACCAAGGCCGTGTCTCCATTTGGGACGAAACGGGAGCCTTCAACATCCTCCGTGTCCTCTGTCGTGGGCAGTTCTTTCAACCACTGAGGCCGCGAGGGAAGTCAACCGAGCTCATGCGCTGCTCGACAGAACTACTGGTCGTCGTGGCGAGATGAAGGCTTTCGGCGGTAATAGAGATCCTCAACCGCTCTCTGGACGTTGTAAGAAAGCCGGTCCATTTCCGACATCGTTAGCCCAGCGGTTGATATCGGCTTGCCGATCCGTATTTCGAGCGGGCGACACTTGATGTGGTAGGTGTCCATGGGAAGCAGTTCATAACTGCCGATCAGAGCCACAGGGACGATATCGACCTGTGCTTTGATCGCAAGAAAAAATGCTCCGGGCAAGAATGGCTTTATATCTCCATCGGGCGTGCGGCCCCCTTCAGGGAAGATCACCAACGGCATCCCTGCTTTCAGGCTTTTCAGCGCCGAACGAATGCTGCCAATCGAATTCGTCGGCCTTTGTTGATCGATGCAGACTTGTCCGGAACGCTTCAAATGCCAGCCCACGATCGGATACGATAGCAGCTCTTTCTTGAACACGATTCGAAATTGAAAAGGAAAGCCGACGTAGAGAATCGGAATGTCCATCGCCGACGCATGATTCACTGCGTACACATGTGGTTTCGAAGTATCCACGTGTTCTAGCCCTTTAACTGTCAATGGCGATTGGATGGTGCTCATGATCAGGTGCGACCAGAAGCGCGCGAAATTGTGGAGAACACCCTCCTTTTGCCTGCCCATTAACGAAACAGGGATCGAGATGATGCCGAGGACGAGCGTGTACAACCAGATCAGCGGATCGAAGAAGAAATAGGATCGTAAGCGGCTTGTGATTCCATATCGAGCGGAAACCGCGGTCCCAACTCGGGCGGAACGAAGCTCGATCTTACTCGAATCTTTGGTTGATTCCGTGCCGGATGTCTTGGTGGGGATCACTTCCTTTTAGATTCGCATACCGAGCGCCTGTATCGCCTCTCCCACAATGTAAATCGAACCGGTGGTTACTACTATGCCGCCAGTGTCGACGGCGTCACTTGCCTGGTTCAACGCGGAGGGTACGTCGGAGGTTAGCGTGATGTCTGCGGTGATACGCCGCGCAGCCCCGCGGACTTCCTCAGGGCTGGCGGACCGGGGATTGTCTGCACGGGTGGCGAATACGCGATCTGCTAACGGAAACAGGATCTCCGCGATCTCGCCTATGGCTTTGTCCCGCATTGCTCCGAAAACGAGCGTAAAGGGGCGGTCGTGATAGCAAGCCGAGAGGGTCGAGCGCAAGGCCCAGGCTCCTGCCGGATTGTGGGCCACATCGAGAACGTATTCGGGCGAGCCAGCCTGGGCAGGGATTATCTGAAAGCGGCCGGGCCATCGCGTTTGGCGGATGCCGCGTTCAATCGATTCGGAAGTAACGCCCGTGAAGCCCTGCTTGCTAAGTTCCTCGGCCGCTGCAATCGCTAGCGCTACGTTTCTCAGTTGGTGACGTCCCAGCAACGGTGTTTCGACCATAATCTCTTCGTCCAACACACGCATTCGATAACGTGAGACCTGACTGTTGTCGTGGGCACTGGAAGTCCAATCGCCCGTGCTCGGAGCAACAGCAGGGACAAAGGGAACGGCGCTCACGGCCCATGCGCCCAGGTCCAGGATTCTCTTGCCGATGACGTCAGTCGCTAGCGGGTGCTGCGGAAGCGTCACAACGATGCCGCCAGGCCGAACGATTCCAGCTTTTTCAGCGGCAATTTCGGAAATCGTGCTGCCGAGAAATTTCTCGTGATCTAGCGAAATATCGGTGATAACGCTGACCCGTGGCTCGATGACGTTGGTTGCGTCGAGCCGCCCTCCCATGCCAACTTCGAGAACAGCAATATCCACTTTCCTGCGCGAAAAGTGCTCGAAGGCAATGGCGGTTAAAGTTTCGAAGAAGCTGGGATGCCAGGGTAGATCGCCCTCACTCACCAGCCGGTCGGCGGTGTGATCGACGAGATCATGCACCAGGGCGAAGTCATCATCGCCAATCGGTTCACTATTGATGCGAATTCGTTCATTGATCCGTACCAAGTGGGGAGAAGTGTAGAGCCCGGTCCGCAGACCTGAAGACTGCAGAATGGAAGCGATGGTCGCTGCGGTAGATCCCTTCCCGTTGGTACCGGCAATCAGAATCCCTGGGAAGCGCTGCTCTGGATTTTGCAAAGCCGCCAACAGCACACGCATGTGCGCAAGATCAAATTTGCGCCAGGCGTCCGGAGCGAGTTCGTGACCCAAGGCATACATGCGGGCAATGGCGCTTTGGTAGGACATGACGTCGGCTTTCAGCTGTCAGCACTCAGCAGTTAGCTTCTGACCCTTAGCTTTCAAGCAACACACCTAGATTATCAGTTTCAACTCACATTCCAGCGTTTAGATATGTCGTAAAGTGAGGCGAAACATACGAGGCTTGAGGATTTGAAGTAAAAGCCAAGAGCCAGAGGCAGAGCTGAAAACGGCTGAAAGCTGACTGCTGATAGCCGAAAGGTACTAGGCTGCTGCCGGACTCATAAAGTCCAGAGCCCGCGAAATATATGGCTTGAGCTGTTTGCGATGTACGACCGCGTCCAGCATGCCGTGTTCCAGCAGGAATTCGCTGCGCTGGAAGCCGTGTGGGAGCTTTTGCCGAATGGTCTGCTCGATTACGCGGGGACCGGCGAATCCGATCAGCGCGCCGGGTTCAGCTATGTTCAAGTCTCCGAGCATCGCGAACGACGCCGTGACCCCGCCCGTCGTCGGGTCGGTCAGGACGGATATGTAGGGAACCTTGGCATCATCAAGGCGCGACAGCGCCGCCGAGATTTTGGCCAGCTGCATCAGGCTGATTACACCTTCCATCATCCGGGCGCCGCCCGACGCCGAAACAATGATGATTGGGCGTTTCGATTCCAGAGCTCTCTCGATGGCGCGGGTAATCGCTTCCCCCACGACCGCGCCCATGCTGCCGCCAATGAATGCGTATTCCATCGCACTTACGATCACCGAACGGTCATTAAGCTTGCCGCTGGCATTCACTACCGCATCCTTTAGCCCAGTGTCTGCCTGTGCTTGCTTTAAGCGCGAAGAATATGCCTTCAAGTCCATGAATTTCAGTGGGTCGGTTGAAACCAGATTGGAATCGAAAATTTCGTATTCGTTATCATCCAGCAGCTGAGCCAGTCGCGTGCGCGCATCAATGCGGTTGTGCTTCTCGCATTTAGGGCAGACGTTGAGGTTCACTTCCAGGTCCTTTTTCCAAATGATCTGCCGGCAGTTGTCACACTTCACCCAAAGACCCTCAGTACGAACTTTCTTCTCGCCCGAGGTGTCCAGCTCACCGGATTGGCGCTTGAACCAAGCCATAGAGGTTTTGAAATTAAGTAATTTGGTAATTGGGAAATTTCAAATTCAATTACCAAATTACCCAATTACTCAATCAGTATTCGATTCCTCTCTGCGCCATGACGCCCTTTTCGTAGGCGTGCTTTACCTGGCGCATTTCAGTCACGGTATCGGCGAGATCGACAATTGTCGGATGTGCGTTCCGTCCCGTCAAGATAACGTGAACCATCTCCGGCTTTTTTCTCAGAGTCTCCGCCACTTTCCCGGGATCGAGCATGCCGTAGCTGATCGCATAGTTGATCTCGTCCAGAATTACGACATCCCATTGTCCTGACAGGATCGCTTCCGCGCTCTGATTCCAGGCTTCTTCTACCATGCGGACATCCTCGGGATCCGGCTTCTCGGCGCCAACCTTCACAAAACCCCGGCCCATCTGTTTCATGACGAACTTCTCGCCGAAGGCCTGCACTGCGTCCAATTCGCCGTAATGCCATGATCCCTTCAGGAACTGCAACATCAGCACGCGCATGCCTTGGCCGACAGCCCGCAGAGCAGTGCCCATCGCGGCTGTGGTTTTGCCCTTACCTGGGCCAGTGTTCACAATGATCAGACCGCGGCGAATGTCTTGCATAAGCGGAGGCCTGATTCTACCTGTTCCGCTGTTTCAGGGATGTGAACGTTTGCTTTGCAGGCCTTGGCGGCAAAACCCGCAAACGTGACCCACAGAGTTCGCCAAGAAGGCGGATCCTCTACGGCATTTCGATAACTTGCCGCAGGTCTACCTTGCCATCAATGGAGGCGGTATTCTTATCATCCAGCAGGCGTGCCGTGATCCGCAGAGCGTCGACCTGTTTCTTTACCTGGGTCAGTTCCTCTTCTTTGGTGCGGAGTACCTCGATTGGATTTTTCATAGTATTAATCCTTTTACGAAGATGTACCCGCTGCGCGGGCAAAATTAGAGTCTAAACCGGCAAGGCGCCGAGGCGAAATGTCACGAAGGTGCACATTTGGTCGGGTATTCTCAATGGCCGAAGTGGTACGGGTGGCCCTTGAGGATCGTAAATGCGCGATAGACTTGCTCCAGTAGCACGACCCGGGCGAGTTCGTGGGCGAGCGTCATCTTTCCTAACGAGAGCATCATTCTCGCGCGCCTGCGAGTTTCCTCAGTGAAGCCGTCCGCCGGACCAATGGCAAATACGAGTGTCGAAGAACTCCGGCTTTGATGTTCCCCGATCAGTTGCGCCAGTTCGCCTGAAGATAGTTGCTTTCCCTTTTCATCCAGCATTATGAGCGTGTATCTTGGACCGGACTTTTGAGTGCAGATCTTAACCAGGGCCGACTCGTCCTTAAGCGCGAGACCATCGGCGTCCGTGTAACGGGAGATGCGCTTCAGGTATTCCTCCGTCAGTGTCTGGACTGCGGGCTCTTTGGTCTTCCCAATCCACGCGATTAGCAGCTTCACCCGTGGATTTAACCACAGAGCACACGAAGGACGGAAATAATGGGGTTTCACGTTTGAAATGAAGATCGTTTTGGTTAGCCACCACCAGTTTGACTCCTGGAACATTCCCTATTGGTTTTCTGAGCGTTTACGGCGCGAGTTTCCGCAAGTCGAGGTGGTTCACCTCAGAGGCTACGCAGGTTTAGAAGCTGAGTTAGGCGATGCCGAAGCGGCGATGACGTGGTCGCTGCAGCCGGAGCAGTTCAGGCTTGCGCGCGGCCTTCGCTGGATTCACTCTCCCGCGGCTGGCGTAAATCAATTGATGTTTCCCGAGCTGATCCAGAGCAACGTAATGCTGACCAACGCACGCGAAGTACACGGAACCGTGGTCGCCGAGCTGGTGATCGCTCTCGTTTTTGCTCTCGCCAAGAACTTGCATCGAGCCGCTCACTTTCAGCGGCAACACATGTGGGCACAAGAATCCATCTGGGAGGAGACCCCACGCCCACGGGAAGTAGCCGGAGCAACTCTCGGGCTTGTGGGCCTTGGCAGTATCGGGTGTGAAGTCGCACGGCGAGCTTCGGCTTTGGGTATGCGCGTGATTGCCGTGCGCGAGCATCCTGAGAAGCGCAGCCCTGCGGCGGTGCAACAGGTTTTTGCCTCTGTACAAATCGACGAACTGTTGTCGCAATCTGATTACGTTGTTCTGGCTGCTCCAGTCACGCCCGCCACGCAAAATCTGATCGATGCGTCTCGTCTCGCGAAGATGAAGCCGCAAGCCTGTCTCATCAATGTAAGTCGCGGTTCACTGGTCGATGAAACGGCACTGGTCCAGGCGCTGCATGAGCACAAAATTGGCGGCGCGGCGCTTGACGTTTTCGAGCCAGAGCCACTGCCGCCTGATTCTCCACTTTGGGATCTGGAAAACCTGCTCATTACTCCCCATATCGGCGGGCTGACGGAAAAGCTCTGGGAGCGGCACTACGCACTCTTCTCCGACAATCTGCGTCGATACCTAAAACGGGAACCCCTACTGAGCCTCGTGGACAAACTGCAGGGCTATTAACAAGCTGTTGCACCTTGGTAACTGGAGCTTCCTTTCTCTCTGGCGCGACAATAGTTGTTTCCGTGAACGAAGATTTTGCTGTCGAACCTCGTGCACTCATAGCTGCGCTCTGGCGGAGAAGTGGGGCGTACTTATGCCGGATTCCGCCGACCGCCCGGATCGTACTGGGCGTATTCCTGCTCACCGCGCTGTTCATGGCTGCTCACACCGCTTTTGTTGTCAAGGACGCCAGTGTCCGCTTAAAAGTCCAGCACAACTTGCGCGGGGCGCAGCTTTCAGTGTGGGTAGATAGTGATTTCGCTTATTCGGGAAGGCTGGTAGGCTCAGCCAGGAAGAAGTTCGGGTTGATCCCTGAGATGCAGGGAAGTCTTTCAGAAACCCTGGCCGTTTCCTCCGGTTCACACCAGTTGCGCGTCCGCGTCATTTCCGATGACGGGTCGGTGCAGGAAAACAGCACCAGAGGCGACTTCCCCAGCAATAGTCAACGCACTCTATCGATCGTTGCTCGCCGGGATGATCTTTCTCTCACCTGGCCAGGAGTGGAAGCGGCGGTTTCTGAGTCTGTGTCTCCCGTTCAGGTTCCAAACAGCAGTTGGTTTTCCCGTTATGCCGGCTCTCTTCTCATGACAATCGCCGGATCCATCGTCTCTGCTCTGACCGGATACGCCATTAAGGAAATCCCGCGGCAATTGGGGTCGCGACCGAGCGAAGCCCCCAAGTCCTGATCCACACCACAGCTAAAGACACTGCTCTTGACTTGCTCCAAGGCGGACCCCATAATCCACCTGAATTTGTCGTCCGGTTCCCGGGCAAACAAACGATAGTAGCTTCCCTCCGGCCCTGTTCGAGGTTTCCACTCGCGCGCTGAAGTTGGAGAGGTTATGAGCCCGCCTCGTCTGTGCCTCGGCTTCGGTTTTTCCATTTGGCTATGCCTTGCTGCCACGGCTCAAGTTCCACGGAGTGAGCTGGACGTTCATCATCCAGCCAGCCGCAGCAGTTCGGCAAATGGTCCAGTAGATATGAAATCGGACCACTTCTTTCACTCCGTTCTGGAAAATGATCGCGTGCGGGTGTTCAAGGTAGAGATACCCGCATCGCAGTCCAGCGGGATCGATCAGCACAGGCATGATTACATCGTGGTTTCGCTCGGCAAAAATGATTTTGAGATCGCCGGCGGCGGGATGACGTTTCCCATGCAAATGGATAATGGCGAAATGCAGGTATTGAAGGGCGGAGCGCTGCACCGGATCACGAACCGCTCTGATCAGATGCTCCGGTTGCTGGAACTCGAAGTTCTCCGCGAAGTGCACCCCGAGCAGCCTGTTTGTGGGTTGGGCGGACGCCGTTGTACTGACGGCAGATTCGGCCACAGTGACACTGGAACCTACACCCAAAGCACACTGTTTGAAACCGACACGGTCAAGCTGGCCCGCGTTGAACTCGGTCCTGAAAGCCTCCTCCCAGAGCACCGCCATCAGCGCTGTCATGTGTTGCTGGCGCTGGCAGACGTTTCGCTACGCGACGAAACTGGCACCGATCAGGAACGCGAATTTCACCTCAAGACTGGCCAGGCAGAGTGGTATTCGCAAGCGCTGGTCCACAGCTTGAAAAACCTTGACAAGCAAGATGTCCAGTTCATTACGGTGGAGTTCAAGTAACCTATTCCCTTTGAAAAGCGACTCAGCTCTTGCCGCCCGTTTCCAGTTTCTGCTTGAACATCTTGAGCGCCAATTTCCGCACGGTCTCAGAAACCTCTTTATTACCCGAGAGATTACGAAGATCCTTAATGAGGACGTGCTTTATGAGCGCGAGTGACACATCGAGCGGCGTGCGCGGATTAAATGTCAGGTTGCGAACGATCACATAGTTTTTCACAAACCGTCTTTTCATCGGAATGCCGCGCAGAACGGCCTCAAGCACATTTTTCTGGCTGGCAAAGCTTTCCACCTCGCCATCGCTGATCTTCGGCGATTCCAGCACCGCCAGCGCTACGATTTTTGTTCCATCTCTGATTAGGATCGAACGCTCTTCCTTGTTGCCTTTCATGGCCAGCTGAATGCGGCCTTTGATGTCCAGCATCGAAATCTTCTTCAGTGCGCTGCCGCGGTCGTCCTCGTGGATGGGATGTGCTTTTCTAGTTGTTTCTGCTCGCTTTGGTGCTGCCGCCGCGCCGGTGCTGGCCGGTGGCGATATCGCCTCTGCCAAAGGTTCATGCGAAGGAATGAATTCATCGTAGAAGCCTCCGATCGGCTGGAAGGGCTTATCGCCTTCGTTCTCGATCTCTGCGGCATGTTCGTTCAGATATGCGAGGATACTTTCATCAAGGACGTCCTCGGGACCCGTTGGCTCCGATACGGTTTCAAGCAGGACGTCTTCTCGCACCGAAGTCAGCGAGAACTCCTGTTCCGGCAGCCCTGAGTTCGCCGGGGCCTCCGCCTGAACAGCTGGCGTCGCACACTGACTTGCCTGACTCTCCGGCTGGGTGCCTGGAACGTGCGGGTTGGACTCTAACGATTCCCGGATCTTCTGCGATCCCTTCGCCCGTCCACTCTTGAGCAGAATCTCCACCACGTCTCGAGAAGCCGTGGCTGCCAGCTCTACCAATTTTTCTTCGCTGACGGATGGATTTTCCAACAGCGCGGGAAGCAGTGCCGGCCGCAGATTCTGCTGCGAAATCATGTAATCGAGGACTTCTTTGGGTGTGCTCGATTCGGAAGCGACCGCCCAGGACGCGGCCTCATCCCAACCGGCCAGGGTGAGCTTCGCCTGGTCACTGAAGATTTTGTTGTGTTCGGCGAGGTAGACAAGAATTTCGATCATCTCGCGCGGCGGTACGGAAAGAGCTCCCTTTGCGGCTGCCATCATCATGTTCGAGGGAAGCGCCGACACGCGAATGAGATCAATCATGCGCGCCATGGCTTACCTCGCATGTACGTCACCTTTTTTCTCCCCGCCGCATAACTAAATATCCCCGAATAAATGGCTGCAAGTCCCCATCAAGCACGCGGTCAACATCACCAACCTCAATTTTGGTTCGATGATCTTTGATCAGCCTGTATGGCTGCAGCACATACGACCGAATCTGGGAGCCGAAGTCAATATCGAGCTTTGAATCCTCAATCTTCTTCGTCTCTTCGCGCCTCTTTTCCATCTCGTATTCGTACAGCTTGGAGCGCAGCATGCTCATCGCGCGCTCGCGGTTCTTGTGCTGAGAGCGTTCGTTCTGGCAACTGGCAACAAGTCCTGTTGGGATATGAGTGATCCGCACTGCTGAATCCGTAGTGTTTACGTGCTGCCCGCCTTTGCCGCTGGACCGGTACGTATCTACGCGGATGTCATCCGGTTTGATTACGACTTCAATACTGTCGTCGATTTCCGGCGACACATAGACGCTGGCAAACGAAGTGTGCCGCCGCTTCGCCTGATCAAACGGCGAGATTCGCACCAGCCGGTGCACGCCAATTTCACTGGTCAGCAACCCGAAAGCATAATCCCCATTCACCGCGAAGGTCGCCGACTTCAATCCTGCCTCGTCTCCCGGCTGATAATCGTAGAGCACTGTCTGAAATCGTTGCCGCTCGGCCCATCGCAAATACATGCGCAGAAGCATATCCGCCCAGTCCTGTGACTCCGTTCCTCCCGCGCCCGGGTGGATCGTCACAATCGCGTTCCGGGCATCATTTTCGCCAGAAAGCAGAGTCTCGGTTTCGAGCCGGTCAACAACCTGCCGCAGAGAGTCGATTTCCTTGCGCAGGTCGGCGTCGACGTTCTCTCCTTCCCGCGCCAAATCGAAATAAGCAGCGATGTCCCCGGTCCGCCGCATGAGGTCGGCTTCAGTGGACAGCACGTTTTCCAGACGCTTCTTCTCGCGCATTACCTGTTGGGACTTTTGTGGGTTCGACCAGAGGTTCGGGTCGGCAGCTTGCTTATCGATTTCGGCTAGATTTTGACGCAGCTTTCCCGCGTCAAAGGTACTCCTGGAGGTCTCGGACCTTGTCTTTTAGACCGACGTATTCCTGTTCGAGTTCTTCAACCATTATTCAGTTCTCTGCTCTTCTGCGAATCGCGAAGCGCATCACCAGCGCCGCTACTGAAATTATCGCACACAGATACGCGAACCAATCACCGTGACGGGTGTAGAACGTGGTTACGTTCGACAGTCCGTAATTGGCCTCCAGAGCCGTGCGCATCTTTCGCGGCGCACTCGCCACGATCCTTCCATACGGGTCAATTACGGCCGTGACTCCAGTATTCGTATCTCGCAGGAGCCACCGGGCATTCTCCACGGCCCGCATACGGGCCTGCCTCAGATGCTGGGCATACGCACCGCTGTCCCCATACCACCCGTCGTTCGAAATGTTTACTATCACCTGGGCGCCGTTCGCCACGAACTGGCGTATTTCATCCGGGAAAATAGATTCGTAGCAAATGAACACGCCTAGTTTCGCGTCACCGGCTACAAGCGGCGCGCGCGACCCGCCTGGCAGAAAGTCCCCCACTTCTTTGGTCAGCCCTCCCGCGAAGCCGAACACCCGCTTGAATGGAACGTACTCACCGAACGGCACAAGGTGAACCTTGTCGTAACGCGCAACCCACTCACCTTGAGGATTGATCAGATTGCCGGAGTTGTACACCTGCGTGGCTCGCTCGGGCGTCTCGCTGGCGTTGCGAATGCCTAAGCTGCCAGCCAAAACCCATGCCTGCGATTGTCGTGCGATGCTACTCAAGGTCCCACGAAAAACCGGATCAGTGGAATAGAACGGAGCCGGCGACTCCGGCCAGACAATCAGGTCAACGCGTCCGCCCTGATTCCCGGCCAGATTCAGGCTCAGCCAAGTCAAATCCCGCAGTGTGCCTTCGGAGTATTCATTCGTCCATTCCGATCCTTCCAACACAGGGATGTTCTGCTGTACAAGCCGCGCAGTACGATCCCCAATCAAAGCCTCTGGGTTGATCCAACGTCCGGTTTGCAGCACGGCCATAGCGATGACTGAGGCGAGCAGAAGCGATCTCCACCTCTCCCGCCCAACCCTTAGTCTTGCCAGGAGAAATGCCGCCGCCAAGGCCGCATTCACCACCATGATTTCAAACGAAACACCGTACACTCCGGTAACCCTGCTCACGTGTACCAGCGCGACGTTATCAACCTGAGTGATGCCGAGCAGATCCCAGGGAAATCCGCTGATGCGAGTGCGGGCTAGTTCCACGGCGACCCACAAAAAAGGAGAGATCAATAGAGCGCGTCGGCTAAAGGGGCTTTCTCCCGCGAGCAAGCTAACACCTAATCCAAACGCTCCATGATAGAAAGCAAGATACAGGGAGAAGAGAATCAGCGTCCCGAACGCGGTAGGGGCATTTAGTCCGCCATACTGACGCATCGTGGGGTAAATCCAGTAGCAGCTCCCCGCGTACCACACAATTCCACAAACATACCCCAGGACGAAGCCTTGAACCGGTTTGGCTGGGAGCAGTTTGATTCCCGCGTTTAACTGCAACGTACTCGGAACACGCGCGCGTAGCAATGCAACCAGAAGCGGCGTAATCGCCACCCAGCACAGCATGTAAAGATTAGGCAAAGGGAAGATCAGGATCTGCAGACCCGCCGAGAACAAACAGAGAAGCCAGGCACTGGAGTGAATCTGCCGCACTGCGCAAGAATAACAAACTGGTTATTCCTGAATGGGCTTGATCAGTGCCATGCACGGATTTCTTTTGCATCTATGCCGCTGCCTCAGCTATCAGCTAACATTGATAGCTTAAGGGAATTTGTTCCCACCGCGCGGACTTGCTGAGGCACTGGTCTTGGGCGGCAATGGGAATATACGCCATGGCATCCTTCGGAAACCCAGATCAGGGCCGCTAACTCCTCCGGCATGTCCTCTTCCTTCCAACCCGGTCAGCTTTCAAACCGAGTTCGCATCGTGGTTGCGACCTCGGTGATGCTGACTTTTATTTCCTATTGGCGGGCCGCCGCCATAGTGTTGAACGACCTTGGTTCCTCCGCTTTTTACGCCGCTGGCATAGCCGAGCAGGCAGTCGGCAAGTCCGCGCCTTGGTTCATTCTGGCGGTCATGCTGTTCTCCTTCGCGGTTCGCGCCGTCTACGTCGAGAGCTGCTCCATGTTTGTTCGTGGTGGTGTGTATCGCGTGGTGAAGGAGGCCTTGGGCGGCACCCTCGCCAAGATCAGCGTCTCCGCCCTGATGTTCGATTACATCCTGACCGGCCCGATCTCCGGTGTCTCGGCTGGCCAATACATCGCAGGGCTCATTAACGATACATTTTCAGCCGCCGATTCTCATGGCTGGATTCCACGAGCCGTGCACCTTCTGTTTCACGGCACCCCCCACGTGAATGTCAACTGGACCGCGGTCGTCTTCGCCGTGGGAGTTACCCTCTATTTTTGGTGGCAGAACACAAAAGGAATCCACGAGTCCAGCGAAAAAGCTCTGCAGGTAATGCAGATCACGACCGTCATGGTAGTGATTCTGCTGGGTTGGTCGGCGTTCACCCTGGTCAAGCAGGGATACCAGCCAGTACCCCTGCCGACTGCGCACAATCTTCATTTCAGCGGCGAGGCACTCGGTTTTCTCAAGCACACCGATTTGGCACACGATCTCGCTGCCAAATTCGGCCTTCTCGGCATCCTGATTGCCTTCGGGCACTCGGTGTTGGCCATGAGCGGCGAGGAGTCCTTGGCTCAGGTTAACCGCGAACTCGCTCACCCGAAGTTGAAGAACCTGAAGCGGGCTGCGGTAATCATCGCCATCTACAGCTTCGTTTTTACCGGCCTGACCGCGCTGCTCTTCGTGATGATTATCCCCGACACAGTGAGGGTTCCCATCTACAAAGACAACCTCATCGCCGGCCTGGCGATGTACCTCTCGGGACCTTTGCTGCTGCGGCTGATCTTTCGCGCGTTCGTCGTCGTCGTCGGATTTCTCATGCTTTCGGGCGCAGTCAACACCGCGATCATAGGTTCAAATGGCGTATTGAACCGGATTTCCGAAGATGGCGTCCTCACCGACTGGTTCCGGCAGCCACATCCTCGCTTCGGCACCAGTTATCGCATCATCAATCTGGTCGTCTTTCTTCAGTTGTTCACGATCATTGCCAGCCGTGGCAATGTCTACTGGCTGGGTGAAGCGTATGCCTTCGGCGTGATCTGGAGTTTCACTTTCAACAGCCTGGCGATGCTCGTGCTCCGTTTCAAGTACAAAGGCGAGCGCGGCTGGAAGGTGCCGCCGAACCTGCGGATTGCCGGGCACGAAATCCCGCTCGGCCTTGCTTCAGTTTTCCTGGTCCTGCTCTCAGTGGCTATTGTGAATCTCTTCACCAAATCGCTCGCCACTGAAGCCGGAGTCGGATTTGCTGCTGCTTTCTTCCTGATCTTCACAGTCTCAGAACGCTCTAATCGCCACAAACATGCGTTGGCTGAGCAGCAAATGAGAGAGCACTTTCAGCTGCTGCAAAGCGATACGGTGGAACGCAGCAGGCTGGGCATCCGCCCTGGCAATGTGCTAGTCACCGTCCGCGACTACAACACACTCAGCCACCTGAAATGGGTTCTCGAGCGAGCAGATACTGACGAGCAAGACATAGTTGTCATGTCAGCTCGAGTCAGCCAGTTCGGTACGGCCGCCTACGATCTGTCCACAGAACAAATTTTCAGCGACTACGAGCAGCAATTGTTCACGCGCGCAGTTTCCGTCGCCGAAAGCTTTGGCAAGCACGTTTCTCTGCTGGTTGTTCCCGCGCGCGATGTATGGTCTGCCATCGTGCAGACTGCGATCAATCTGGAGTCTTCTGCCGTAGTTTCCGGTTTATCCAGCAAGATGAGCGCTGAAGAGCAGGCCTTTGCTCTGGGACGAGCCTGGGAAGCCACGGCTGAACCCAAACGTCAGTTTGTGTTGCAGATCGTGCATCCCGACGCAAAGGTGGACACTTTCCGCATCGGCCCCCATACCCCGGCCATGAAGACCGAAGATGTACACCTGATACACCGGCTCTGGCTGAATATCACCCGCGAGCCCGGCATGGACAAGTTGCACCACCACGACATCGTTACCGAGGCACTCACTCGCTTTGCGCGGGACTATGCCGGCCGCGACCGCTCTGACATTCTCCGGGACCTGCGCAAAACTTCCCGGGATACCGTTCACACCAGACCGATCGGAGACGACGGTAAGCCGCCCGTGCATCCAGTCATGCCTCCGCACGAAGACCAGCACACAGCCGATGACACAGCCGACGAAGAAGATCAGGGACCTCCGACGCCGCCGGTTGTGGGACCGTAAAGCAGTTACAATGAGCCAGTGCCCGAGCAGAAGACATTTCGGCTTACGGAGTCGGTGAAGGCGGCGGGTTGAGCTTCCAAGCTGAGTCCGGCGGCGCTGGACGCGGTGCTTGGGAAATTAGCCCGGCAACATGATCCGAACGTTCTGGTCGGCTTTGACCATGCCGACGACGCTGGCGTGTATCAGATCGGGCCGGCTACGGCGTTGGTGCAGACCGCTGACTTTTTCACCCCCGTAGTCGATGATCCTTATATCTTCGGGCAGATTGCCGCGACTAACGCTCTGAGTGATATCTACGCGATGGGCGGCAAGCCAGTGACTGCGTTAGCTCTGGTTTGCTTTCCGGAAAAAGCCGACTTAGAGATACTGGAACGCATTCTCGCCGGTGGTCTTTCGAAGATGCAGGAAGCTGGCTGCACCATCATCGGAGGGCATAGCATCCGCGATGAGGAAACGAAGTTTGGGTACTCGGTCACTGGCTTGATTCACCCCAACAGAGTCTTCACCAACGCGGACGCAAAAGAGGGAGACAGGCTACTGCTGACGAAGGCTCTGGGTACGGGGGTGATCTCCACAGCCATCAAAAAAGGAACAGCAAAGCAACACTGGATTGATGCTGCCGTTCGTTCTATGACTACGCTGAATAGGACTGCCGCGGAGGTGATCAGCAGTGGGCGTGTGGGGGTCCGACCTGCGCAAGCCGAGCGGCGCTCGTCGGCTGATGGCGGGACCACGGAGCCGGACAATCACTTCAGTGTTCACGCCATGACCGACGTGACGGGTTTCGGATTGATCGGACATGCCCGGGAAATTGCGTTGGCGTCAAAGGTGTCAATGCGCTTAAGTGCGAGCCGGATACCTGTGCTCGAGGGCGCGTTGGAATGTATTCAACAAAAAAGCATTCCCGGGGGCCTGAAAGCGAACCGCGAGTTCGCTGAATGTCTGGTCCGTTATGACGACGAAATCAGTGAAGACTTGAAAACCCTATTTTTCGATCCGCAGACTGCGGGCGGCCTCCTCATTTCAGTCGCACCAGAACATGCCAAGGAACTGTCACAAACCCTTGAGCTCGCGGGCGTTCCTGTCAGTGAAATCGGGGAGGTTCTGCCTCCAGACAAGCCCGTTATTTCGGTAACCGTCTAGGCACAATTTTCTTCAGGCGCTAACCGAACCTGTGTTAATCTTCCGGCCACATCTAGGGGTTTGCGCGTGTACCCCTGACCGGAGGACGTATGTCAAGTGGCGGATTCGGGGCGGCACAGGCACCTTCTCTCAACAACGTCATCGAGCAGAAACTGCGGGCTGAGAACATCGTCAAGGCTGGCGCCGGTTGGTTCCTGTGGGTAGCTGGTCTATCGATGGTCAACTCCATACTTTCTCTTTCGGGGTCCGGATTCCGATTCATCTTTGGACTAGGTATCGCGCAGATCGTGGATGCGCTGGCGCACCAGGCAGGTAGTTCCGGTTTCGCGTTGGACCTGATTATCAATGGTTTTGTAGCTGGTATATTCGTGGTGTTCTGGAATTTCGCCCGCCAGGGACAGAACTGGGCCTTTCTGGTCGGTATGGCGCTGTATGCAGTCGATGGTCTGATTCTAATCACTTTCAAAGACTTTCTTGGGGTGGCGTTTCATGGCTATGTGTTGTTTCGAATTTATAGCGCCATGAAAGTGGTGCCGATCCTTCACCGCCTTCAACAGGCGACCGCGCCGGCGGGCGCCCCAATCGAGCCGAGATAATCGGCATACCGTACTGGCTCCGCTCCCGAATTTACAGCATCCTCTTACATACCCTCGCATCTATGTGAGTGTTTTCCTTTCCAGGAGCACTCCTCATGAAAACTCGCCAACTTGGACGCAGCGGTCTCACTGTTTCTGCACTTGGACTCGGATGCATGGGCATGTCGGAGTTCTACGGCCCGAGTGATGAGAATGAAAGCATTGCTACGATTCACCGCGCAATAGAGCGTGGCATCACGCTTCTCGATACCGCAGATGTGTACGGTCCCTACAAAAACGAAGAGTTGGTTGGCCGAGCCATTCGCGGCAAACGCGACAAGCTGGTGATTGCCACCAAGTTTGGCATTGTTCGCGATGCCGCGAATCCCAACGCCCGCGGCGTTAACGGACGTCCCGAATACGTCCGAAAGTCATGTGAGGCGAGTCTCAAGCGTCTCGGTATTGATGTGATTGATCTCTATTATCAGCACCGCGTCGATCCCAACACGCCGATTGAAGAGACGGTTGGCGCAATGGCGGCTTTGGTGCAGGAAGGCAAGATCCGCCACATAGGATTGTCGGAAGCAAGTGCGAAAACTCTGCGCCGCGCGGCGAAAGTTCATGCCATAACTGCCCTGCAAAGTGAATACTCACTATGGAGCCGCGATCCGGAAGATGAAATTCTGACTACCTGCCGCGAGCTCGGAATCGGCTTTGTAGCTTATAGCCCGCTCGGCCGCGGGTTTCTCACCGGCCAGATCAAACGATTTGAAGACTTTGCCGCGGATGATTTCCGCCGCACCGTCTCGCGTTTCCAGGGAGAAAACTTTCAGAAGAATGTGGATCTCGTGGCCAAAGTTGAAGAGATTGCGAGGGAGAAAGGCTGCACGCCTTCGCAACTGGCGCTGGCCTGGGTGCTGGCGCAAGGCGAAGAGATTGTCCCGATCCCCGGCACCAAGCGGC
>QIAA01000018.1 GCA_003224905.1 Acidobacteriota bacterium | reverse complement strand
TACGCCAGCGCCGGGGCGCGAGTGATGATCTGCACCTCCGCTCCACTTTCGTGCAGGATGGCGGTGTACTCGAGCGCGCTCTGTCCTTTCCCGAGGACCGCAACCCGTTTCCCGCGGAATTGCGACAAGTCGTTCAGATCCGAAGAATGGGGCGCAAGATGCTGGGGCACACCGGCAAACGGCTCGGGGCGATGCAGGAAGAATCCGATGCCCAGCGCCAGAACGACGGCCCTGGCATACATCTTGTTGCCATCGTCGAGAGTGAGCTCAAACAACTCACCGCGGCGCGACACGTTGCTCACCTGACGCGTGTCGAGATTGGGGACCACCTGCTTTTGGAACCATTCGCCGTAAGCGATGAACTCTTCGATGGGCAGCGGGTCGGCGATCTTGCGGCCGATGGCCTTTTCGTAGGTCTCGATAGAAAGGTGTTTCTGCGGCGCATCGATGTTGGAAGCTTCGCTCTTGGAGCGGAGAAGCATGCCACCGGGCATGTTCTTTCTCCAGAATGACATCGTCTGGCCGAAGACGTAGGGTTCGATACCGGCGTGCTTCAGATGCGCTGCTGTGCTCAGTCCATAGGGGCCAGCACCGATAATGACAATTTCTTTGGTTTCAACGGATTTGCTAACAGGTCGGCTTGGGGCTTCCATTACGGTCAAATTGGACAAGGCTTTCTCCTGGGCGCAAAAACGCACTCATGTTGCTGACTTATCTGGGGGAGACTAAGATTCGTACAGGTGCAAATCGGGGAGAATAAAACGGGGGGAAGCCAAAACTTCTGACACTAGTATCTTGACTGTCTTCTACATTCGCGTCAAGCACAACAGTGTGGTTACCGGGTTGTTACGGGAGGGGGATTACGAAGGTTTCAGGAAGCTGTGTTTTGCAGTCTTTGGTTGCGACCAAACCCAAACCCGCTTTCCGCCGCTGACCAGCAGAACGAATCCAAATGGTGGGTTTGTAACCCGATGAAAAGAGGAATAGAGTACAACATTTGCCAGATGCATCAGAACCAGCTTGTGAACTTGAAAACCAGTGTACGGGGAACCGCCCCGGGGGTTCGAATCCCTCTCCCTCCGCCAGGTTCCGTCTGATCGCTTTTCATCAGGAATGGCATGCCCTCACAGAACATGAATCCGTCAGGTCCGGACAGTTATGTTCGGTATGCCAACGAGGTGATCCTTCAAGACTTGCCCAACGATTTGACTCGGGTGATTTATCTCGCCTCTTTAAGAGACTGTAACAGCGGCGTGTATCTTCACCCGCAACTCTCGACGGGAGATCGCATTCACGAAGCCGATCGCGCACTGCGCGGCTGTCACGAAGAGCTCTTCCGTCGCCTGCTTACTACGCCCTTGCAGGCCTTCGTAGTGCAACTGGAAGAATACATTCGATATACGCGGGCTGAGCGAGCTACCATCCTCAAGACATGGAAATCGTTACAGGCTTATCGTGCAACGGTTCCCATGGGAGTGCTGGAAACCTCAGCCGAGCTTTTTTGCCTGAATGTGGAGATCGCTCTGGCGGTGCTGGAGGAAGATGCCCAGAATGAAGCGCCGTCTCAATGAACTTCGCTGTGAGGAGGCAGAGCCTCGAAGGGAACCCAGGCATTGACTACTCTGCCGATCACGGAAGCCTCTCGTGGCGTCTTGAACCGCCGCACTGTCTGCCGTGAAAGTGGGAACGGCACCAGGACCAGTTCACGTCCATCCAACTGACACCAGCAACAACTGTGCCCTTGTGTATGCCAGATGAGATAGATCGGGCGCTCCCGCATTGTGTGCCAATCTGAGATCTGGACTGCGTTCTGGGTAGTATCTACTTCGACCAGCGCGCCGGGAGGAATCAAGTCCCCCATCATGTCGTCGTTCAGTCCGATCAAAGCATAGCGGTAGCGTTTGGGGTTCAGTCGTTTTTGCAAGGCAGGCGGCAGAGCCGCGAGTTCCTGCGGCTCCATTCCCAGCAGGCTGGTCTCTTGGCTGTTGATGCTGCGATCGAAGTTCAGCTGAAAGCGAAAACCTGGCTGTCGAATTTCAGTTGTTTCCAGTTGGGTTGAGCCCGGGCCCGGCTGAATGGCAAAGTGGGTGACTTCTTCCCAATCGATTCCAAACACGAGCAAAAGCTCATCTAAGGACGTCTTGAGGCAAACCGCCAGGCTGAATAATTTGTGAATGCTCGGAACGGATCCGCCTTCGATATCCGCCAAGGTGGAATGCGAAACGTAAAAATCAGGGTTGCCCTTGGCGTCGGCAATGGACCGGCTCACCCGCTCAATATCGCTAGGCTTAACGAATCGTTCTTCACGCAATTCCCGAATCCATTTGCCAGAGTCCATGGTTTCGTTTCTGCGCTGTACAGGACAACCGCAGAGCGCCCGATCCCAATTTCCGAGCTGGCGATACTGCCACGTTCAACGCGAAAGAGGCGAAGCTAAGCAGCCTCTTGTGGCAGGTATTAGAGCACGCCCCTTTTGTCGCCCCACTAACTTACGATTAAACTCTCGCCCCTTGTTTGCTGGCGGACCTGCACAACAGAATGGAGCAATTGCCGATACCGTGTTTCGCACACCGGTATAGGCGCCGTCCACCCTGGGAACAGCCACTTCATGCACACGTAGGCTTGTATCAGTAACAGGTTCACGCGAAGTCGTAACGCGGCAGCGATCAGGTCTTCCGCCTGATGCACCAGCACAGGGTCCACACTGCTTCTCGCAAGCTGACCCACCTTCATCAGCATCGCGGTATTTCTTTCCACGAGTTGCAACATGCGCCATGCCAGACGAAGGCGTTTCCTTTGAAAGCAGCGAAAACGTCGCACCGAAAGTGCGCTCTTAAGAAGTTGCTCTTCGCCGTGGTCCAGGAGCATGCGAAAACTCGCAATGTCAACGTCGTGCCGGTTCGCCTCCCAGTCTTCCAGGCGGCGAATCTCGGGCGCTTTGGTATGGACGACGTTCCAGACCAGAAGCAGCAAGCAACCGCTCAGAAACAGAATTATGATCGCCGATACCATTGATCAACGTAGTGCATCAACACGTGATTCCACGTCCCCAGATCAGTACTCGGCAAGTGCTCGACCGGTTTTTCCACCCGTGAACAGAGAAAGTAAAAGGCCCAAATCCCAACCGCGAGATTATATGCCGCAGATCTCAACAAGAGAAAGAAGTTATCTGGTATCGCATGCAGGTCAACGCGCAGCTCCAGCAGTGCCAGGTCCACAGCCGCATAAAACGCGAAACCGGCCGCAATGCCCAGTGGATAACGCTCCCAAGTCAACCCCAGGCGAGACATCAGAATGGTAAACAGGATCCATAAACAAACGAGCAATAGCCGGGCACCGCGCTCCAGGAACATCAGCTGCGCGAGAAGCTTATCTGCTTCGACCTGCCACCTGCTGATGAGCAATACGAGCGCGCCGATAATTCCTGCAGCCACGACGATAGAGAACAACCGAAAAACCACACGGCGGAGGAAAGGATATGAGCGCAGTACAGTAGAAACGGTTTCAAAAATTGCGCCGAGACTCAGCAGAATCGCGATCGCTTTCCCTCCCCAATACACGTAAAAGTAGGGCTTCGCCACAGCCTGGAAAAAGAGCAGGAGAATGCCGCGCACGGGCATGAAAACTGTGTAGCTGAAGAAGACAGGGTACTGGCCCGCTAGCTTGCGACGAAGCATAGCGAGCGAGATTGCCACCTCGAGAACTAAAGGCAAAATCCACAGTAATGTGGCTACACCCAGGGAGAGTTGCATGGGCCCATCGGCAGCCTACTCGCAAAACGGTCAACTCATCAACGTTTTTTTTTAATACTTAGACTTGGCGCCGTGGGATTAAAGTCCGATCCTGGAGAGAGGTGACGCAGGAGGATTAAAGGGAACGATCCAATCCTGGAAATTAAATGCGGCCCAAGCCAGCCACTTGGGCCGCATTGCTCGTGGACGTTTTGCCCGCTGCCGCTGCCCGAAGGAGGCGACTTATGCACCGTTAAAAACCGCGCTTACGAAAAGCGCTCGCCTTTGATGGCGCACCCTGCACGTCGGAGACTCTAAATCCTGGACTAGAAATCCCGGATTCGGCGTTTGCGACGTGAGTACGATTGTGAGTTTGCTGACGATCAGTCCAGCCTTTGTGGGGAGGACTCTCTGAGGAGGCCGCAACGCCTGAGTTTCCTTAATCGCGCCGAAGCGTGTTTTCGAAAACCCTCTCGGCAGTTCACCCTCGGGAACTACCGGAAACCGCCAGCTCTGCCACAATCTCTAACAGGCTTAACGTCTCACGAATGCTCTGAAAGCACTTTGCGCGTATAGCGCACAGAGCGCAATGGAAAATCGAAGTCCTGTTGTGCAGAAGCTGTGGAGGACGAATCTTCTTTGTGGAAAGCACCGGAAAAAAGGGAAAGAAGTTTCTTTCATTGTGCGCATCACGCGACATGAATTGATTCGCAATAAAAAATGAAGGCGAGTTTGCTCGCCGTTCCACATTCTTTGCACAGTTCGTGCACATTTCGCGCGGCACAGCGTGGAGAACTGTAGTAATTGCCCAATTCGAGGTGCTACTATTCGTGTTTTTTGCAGGCAGTTAGGAAGTTGCATTCTCAAGTTGGCAAAGCACAAGTGCTGAATGCGAAATCACGCGTGAGGATCTGCTGTTAAATCCTTACAGCAGACTCGATAGTCATGACGATTCGGTCTCCAAGTTCCGCGCAGCAAAACTACTGGCTCACGACGGTGGAGGTTCCCAAGACTGACACCAAAATGCCTCTGCCGGAAACGGTTGACGTGGCCGTGATCGGCGCAGGTTTCACTGGCCTCTCAGCTGCTCGAACCTTAGCCAAACATGGAGCCAAAGTCGCCGTGCTGGAAGCGGAGACCGTGGGGTGGGGTGCGAGCTCCCGCAATGGCGGCATGGTGCTCACCGGCCTGAAGCTGGGCCCGACCAAATTAATTTCCAATTATGGCCGCGAACGCGCTCGCCGCATGTTTGCCGCTTCTCTCGCCTCGATTGATTGTGTCGAGCAGATCGTGCATGACGAAAACATCGAATGCAACTTCTCCCGCTGCGGACATCTCGAAGTCGCCTATAAGCAGCTGCACTTTCGTGACTACGCGCACGAAGCAGAGACGATTGCACGCGTATTCAGTCACGAGGTGCGCATCGTTCCGCGTAACGAATTGCACACCGAGATAGGTTCAGTTACGTACTACGGAGGCATGATCGATGCAAGCAGCGCAGGCCTGAATCCGGCGAAATACGTTGCCGGTCTGGCATGGGCGGCAGCCCGGGCGGGAGCAACGGTCTATGCACGCGCTCGCGTCCAATACCTGCGGCGGGAACCACACGATGCTGCTTCTGGTTGGCGCGTGGTTACGACGCGCGGTTCATTGTGGGCTCGGGAGGTCTTCGTGGGAACCAGCGGCTACACCGGGGCGGCCACGCCCGCCCTGCGCAGAAAAATTATTCCCATCGGCTCGTTCATCATCGCCACCGGAGTTCTGCCTCCCGCTCTGGCGCGGGAACTTAGCCCACACAACCGCATGATCTATGACTCCAAAAATTTTCTTTACTATTTCCGTTTGACTCCCGACAACCGCATGCTGTTTGGTGGTCGAGCCGCGTTTTTTCCTGAAACAGAAAACACGATTCGCCGCAGCGCAGAAATTTTGCGGCGTGGAATGCTCAGCGTGTACCCGCAACTGCGCGACGTAAAGATCGAATACGTCTGGGGCGGGACCCTCGACTTCGCATTCGACATCATGCCGCACTCTGGGCAAATTGACGGCATCCACTTCGCACTCGGATACGCCGGACACGGGGTCGCTATGGCGACCTGGTTGGGCCAAAAAACAGCGGAGCTGATGGCGGGCGAGAGTCCTGACAATCCATTTACGGAAATCTCTTTTCCAAGCGCTCCCCTGGGACTATATCGTGAGAAACCCTGGTTCCTGCCCTTGGCGGGAGCGTATTACAAGATGCTTGATTGGGTGCGTTGAAGCGAATCTTTGTGGGTGAAATAGCCCATACTTCAAAGATCAGCACCAGTGTTAATGGCGCGCAGCAAGCAGTGTGAGAATGTCGCGCAATCCCTGCCGGATGTACTTTATCTCTGAAGAGGAGCGGACCGGAAACGGCAGGGGATCCTGGTGCTTGTCGGCCTTGTTTTCCGCTTTCAGGTGCTGGCGCGCGCCCGGAATAGTAAAACCCTCTTCATAAAGCAGCTGCTTAATACGCAGGACATACTCCACATCTTTACGGCGGTACATTCTTTGACCTGTCCCACTCTTCACCGGCTTGAGCTGCGGAAACTCGGTTTCCCAGAAACGCAATACATATGCGGGCAGGTGACAAAGATCCGCCACCTCTCCAATCCGGAAGTACAGTTTCTCGGGAATTACAACATCGGCAGCTTTGACGTTCTTGCTCGAAGCTCTGGCACGTGCGCTCATTTGCAATAGGTCAGTTCTTGCACCATCGTTTCTAGCACGAGGCGCCCCTGTGAAACAAACGTATTTTAAGAACGGCACAGAATGGCGTACCCTTCCTGGAACAATAAAAAGCCTCCTCACAACTGCTCCCCTCGATGCATCTCGCGAGCACGGTCCTTGAAATCGATTCCCTAAAAATGCGGAGTCCCATAGTTAGCTTCAATAGGAGTCCCCTGATGGATGTTGTGATTGAGGCAAGGGGACGTCCGTCCCTGTCGTACACTGGCAGTTTCGGGTTTGAGACATTCAGGTGCGCGATCCCGTCGAAATCGAGATTTTCAAAAACATCTACCACTCGATTGCCGAAGAGATGGGTGCGGCTCTTCGGAGCACCGCATTTTCCCCGAACATCAAGGAACGACGCGATTACTCCTGTGCGGTATTCGACTCAGCGGCTGAAGTAATCGCCATGGGCGATCACATGCCCGTGCACCTGGGATCGATGCCGATGTCTGTCCGGGCAGCGATCGAGTCAGTTGATCTCGGGCCTGGCGACATGGTGGTTTTGAATGATCCCTTCCGCGGCGGAACACACCTGCCAGATATCACACTGGTCGCACCGGTGTACATCACGAAGCGCAAGTCCGGAACTAACCCCGACTTTTATGTCGCCTCGCGCGCCCACCACGCGGATGTTGGCGGCGTTTATCCAGGTTCGATGGGACTCTGCCGCGAGATCTACCAGGAAGGCCTCCGCATCCCGCCGGTAAGAATCATGCGCTCGGGCAAAGTGCAGCCCGACGTTCTCGCGCTGCTTCTCAGCAACGTGCGCACGCCCAAAGAGCGCGAAGGCGATCTGGGCGCGCAGATTGCCGCGTGTCATACCGGTGCGGCGCGGCTCGCAGAAGTCTGCACGCGCTACGGTCTGATGCGAGCGCAACAAGCCGCGCGCGATCTACTCGACTACTCGGAAGAAATGATGCTCTCCTTTCTGAAACGCGTGCCACTCGGAGAGTATCGCGCAGAAGATTTTCTGGATAACGATGGCATCAGCGACCAGCCAGTGAAAATTGCCGTGGCAGTGGCGGTGCAGTCCCTTCTGCGACAACGAAACGTGGCTCCACCGCTGGTGGTTATAGATTTCACCGGCAGTGATCAGCAGGTTGAAGGCAGCGTAAACGCAGTGGAGGCGATCACGTATTCAGCATGCTTTTATGTTCTTCGCTGTCTCCTGGCCGAAGATGTTCCAGCCACGGCTGGACTAATGCGCCCTATCCGCGTCATCGCTCCCAGTGGGACCGTGGTCAATGCGCGGCCACCTGGCGCAGTAGCAGGAGGCAATGTGGAAACCTCACAGCGCATCGTCGATGTTCTCCTGCGGGCGCTGGCGCAGGCCGTTCCTGAGCGGATTCCAGCTGCCGCTTCCGGAACGATGAACAACCTGACGATCGGCGGCATCGATCCCCGAACCACTGCCCCCTTTGCCTATTATGAGACGATCGCGGGCGGCATGGGAGCGCGCCCTACAAAGCCCGGCGTCTCCGGCGTGCACACCCACATGACCAATTCTTTAAATACCCCGGCCGAGGCGCTGGAGTACGCGTATCCTCTGCGTGTGCGCCGCTATTCCTTGCGACCCGGAACGGGCGGCAACGGGAAGCATCGCGGCGGCGACGGAATCGTACGCGAAATCGAAGTCCTCACTGATGCCGAGGTCACGCTACTTGCGGAACGTCGGTCGCATGGTCCGTGGGGTTTAAACGGTGGTGAAAGTGGTGCGCCGGGGAAGGCGTCCGTCATCCGAGAAAATGGCACTGTGGAACCCCTTTCAGGAAAATTTAACGTGCGGCTGAAAAAAGGCGAGCGGATCAGGATTGAAAGTCCAGGCGGTGGTGGCTGGGGTCCTCCAGTCACTTGAAGAAAAGGAGAGCGATATGCAACGAATCAGATCAGTTGGCGTCATGTCGAGCGCAAAGATATTTGGGATTACCTATGCCTGTATCGGACTGCTTTTCATTCCATTTGCTGTGCTCGGAGGCTTCGCCAGCATGATCTCCGAACAAAGCCACGGCGCAATCAGTAGTGCTGTATTCCTTTTTCTTGGTTTGTTGGCACCGTTTTTCTATGGCGCAATCGGCTTCGTCTTCGGTGCACTGTGGGCCTGGATTTACAACCTAGTCGCTGGCTGGGTCGGGGGGATCGAAATCGACTTGCAAGGAACTGGCACAGCGATGCTTCCAGTTCCGCAGATGTAGATGGAGCTTAAGAGGCTGCGCCCCCAGATCAAGGTGACTTTGGATTTTACGGTGCTAAAATCAGACGCTTTGGACCTGGTAAGAACTGGTAGTGTCTAAGCATGTCCCACACCATGCTGGCCGTCGTGAAGCCGGAACCCGCGCCGGGAGCGGAGATTCGAGAAGTTAAAGTTCCCGGCTTCGGCCGCACGGACGCGTTGGTAAAGGTTAAGGTCGCGTCCATCTGCGGCACCGACCTGCACATATACGAGTGGGATCGCTGGGCACAGAGCCGCATTCACCCGCCACTCATTCCGGGGCACGAGTTCTGCGGAGAGGTCGTCGCATTCGGCGATGAAGTCACCAGCGTAAAAGAAGGCGACTTCGTTTCCGCGGAGATGCATGTTGCCTGTGGCAAGTGTCTGCAATGCCGCACCGGGGAAGCGCACATTTGCCAGAACGTAAAGATCATCGGCGTAGATGCCGATGGCGCATTCGCCGAGTACGTTGTCATTCCTGAGTCCAATATCTGGAAGCTTGATCCCGCTATTCCCCACGAATACGCATCGATTCTTGATCCCCTGGGAAACGCGGTGCACAGTGTTCTGGCTGGGGATATCGTGGCTAAGACGGTGGCCATTACTGGATGCGGCCCGATTGGATTGTTCTCGATCGCAGTGGCGCGGGCGGCAGGCGCAGCGCAGGTCTTTGCGATCGAGGTGAACGAGCACCGCAGGCGGATCTCGCAAGAGATGAAAGCTGACGTGACGATCGATCCTTCCACGGAAGACGTGCGGGCCATTGTGGCGGAACGCACAGGCGGGCTGGGCGCCGATGTGGTCCTGGAGATGGCGGGTCACCCCGACGCGATTCGCATCGCCTTCGACGTTGTGCGCCGGGGCGGAAGAATTTCCCTTCTAGGCCTAACCAATAAGCCCGTGTCCCTGAATTTCTCCGAAGACATTATTTTCAAAGGACTCACCATTCAAGGCATCAACGGCCGCCGCATGTATCAAACCTGGTATCAAATGACCGCCCTCCTTAAAGCAGGCAAGCTCGACTTGCATCCGGTAATTACGGATCGAATCGCGATGAAGGATTTCTCGAAGGGGATGGAACGCTTGAAAACGGGCGAGGCGAGCAAAATACTAATCTATCCAAACGGAATGAATTAAGGAGAACCGCTCTACGCACCAGCCGGCATTTTCACAATCTTCTTCTGAATCGCATAGGTTACGAGTTGCGCCTTATTGTGGATGTTGAGCTTGCGCATCAGGTTGAACTTATGCGCTTCCACGGTTTTGATACTCAAACCCAACACGCCCGCAATTTCTTTCACCGAATTACCTTCGGCGATCATCTTTACTACCTCTCGCTCGCGCGGCGTCAGCATGGAACTGCGGGGCATGCCGTAAGAGCCAGCGGACCGCGTCACCGTCACGAGTTTCTCCAGCACCCGCGGGCTTAGATACTTGCGGCCCTGATAAACTTCCCGTACGGCGCCGATCAATTTCGGGGCGGGGGCATCTTTGAGGATGTAACCAGCGGCACCCACATCAAGACACTGCAGCAGGTACTCTTCATCCTCATACATCGTCAAAAAGATCAAGCGGGTTCCGGGATGATTCTTCTCCACCATCCGCGCTGCCTCGAAGCTGGACATGCCGGGCATGCCGATATCCATCAGCACGACGTCCGGCTTCATCTGATCTATGACTCCAAGGGCGGCAGCCGCGTCGCTGGCCTCACCGACGACCCGAATGTCAGATTCGCTCTCCAGGACGCGGCGCAGACCCTCGCGAAAGAGTGTGTGATCGTCAACCAGCAGGCAGCTAATGGACATGTGAGTAGTGAATATCACCTTTGATAGCGTCTGTAAGTGAGTGCGATTTTGCGCCAGCAACTTTTTGCTTGCTGGAGAGGGGTACACTGACGATGATCTGTGTGCCCTTCCCGTGCCGCGTACGCACGCGCACGTTTCCACCCAGAACGGCGATTCGCTCGCGCATGCCAAACAGGCCGAAGCTACGGCTGCGGGAATTGCCCGAGAAGCCGACCCCGTCGTCTTCGACGCGGAGCCGCACTTGCTCCGGAGTCGCTTCAAGTTGAACGCTGAAACGCTTCGCCTGCGAGTGCTTCGCGATATTGTTCAGCGCTTCCTGCACCGCCCGGTACACTGCGAGTTCAATATCGTCGTCTAATTCCCGCAGATTCGACGGCAGGTCCAATCGAGCCTGCATTCCAGTGCCCCTGCTCAGCTCGCGTGCCTCTTTGCGGATGGCCGCAACCAGTCCGATTTCCTCCAGGGTGCGCGGCGAGAGCCGGGCCATGAGCCGGCGCAGATCGCCGATGGTTCGGTCTACCATTCCAATCGCTTCTTGAATTCTTTCGCGCAGGTCTGCGCTGTCGTCCGCCCCGGCCACAGTCCCTAGAAAAAGACGCAACACCATCAGACCCTGGCCGGCAGCGTCGTGCAATTCACGGCTGATCCGCTTGCGTTCTTCTTCCTGAGCGCGAATCAGATGCCGCGACAGCTCAGAATCTCGCGGCTCTGGCGTGGTCAATTCGTGCGTCGCTCTTCGCTCGCCGGAACGGGACCTGCGCGGCACCTAAGACACCTCAAGGCCAGAGTCAGCGGGTTGACGCGTGGTTTGTCAGGTTGGGACTGCGTTAACTTTTCAGTTAAGTCCCATTCTAACAACTACTCACCCCAATTCCGCAACTCCCGAACACAGAAAGGCGAGTTTCAGATGATCCCTGCTTCCAAAGGTTTGCCCGCGCTATCGGGTACAATCCAAAGGCGATGCTGCGTTATTTCACTTCGGGCGAGTCGCACGGCGAGGCTCTGGTGGCGTTTCTCTCGGGTCTGCCGGCCGGACTCGAAGTCGACCAGGCATTCCTGGATCGCGAGTTATGGCGACGTCAACAAGGCTATGGCCGCGGCGGCCGAATGAGGATCGAGAGCGACAAAGCTCACATTCTGTCCGGCGTGCGCCATGGCAAAACGATCGGTTCGCCCATCGCCGTGCTGCTCGAAAACAAAGATTGGAAGAACTGGCAGGAGGCGTTGCCGGTTGAAGAGGGCGAGGCCGCCAAGCACAAGCGAGTGGCCTCGCCGCGTCCGGGACACGCGGACCTGGCTGGTGCCTTGAAGTACAACTTCCCCGAAGCCCGCTACGTACTGGAGCGCGCCTCCGCGCGGGAGTCGGCGGCGCGAGTGGCCGTGGGAGGACTGGCGAAACTGTTCCTCCGTGAACTGAGGATTGAGGTGCTAAGTCACGTGGTCGCCGTGGGCAGCGCGACAGTAAATAAAGATGTCAGTTGGGACGAAATTCATGCGTTGTCGCAACGGCAGGAGATCCTGCTCAACTGCGCTGATTCTGAAACCGAGCCGCACATGAAAGAAGAGGTAGATAAAGTCCTGAAGAGCGGAGATTCAGTCGGAGGAGTCTTTGAGGTCGTCGCTCACAATGTCCCGCCGGGACTGGGGACTTACGCGCAATGGGATGAGCGGCTGGATGCATTACTCGCAGGCGCGTTGATGTCACTGCAGGCAGTGAAAGCGGTGGAAATTGGAGCGGGCGTGACCGCTGCAGCTTCTCCCGGTTCTGCCGTGCATGATGAAATAGGCTATCAGCGGGCTAGCGGCTTCGCCGGTTTCACGCGCGCCAGGAACAACGCTGGCGGCATCGAGGGCGGTGTCTCGAACGGAGAGGACATCCGCGTGCGCGGCTACCTGAAACCGATTTCCACGCTGCGCCGTCCCTTGCAGTCGGTCGATTTCGCGACGCGCGAAGTAGTGAAGGCGGCGTACGAACGCTCCGATGTCTGCGTCGTACCGGCTGCCGGCGTGGGCGGCGAAGCTATGGTTGCGCTGACCCTGGCACGCTGCGCGCTGGAAAAGTTCGGCGGCGACTCCATACCAGAGACGCAGCGAAATTTCCAAGGATATCTGGAGCAGTTAAAGAAATTCTGAATGATTTACCCGATCGTGAAGTTCGGCAATCCTGTGCTGGAGAAACCTGCGGAGCCGGTCACGGTCTTCGACGGCGACCTGAAGAAGTTGGTCGAGGACATGTTCGAGTCTATGTATGCAGCCAAGGGCGTGGGTTTAGCGGCCCCACAGATCGGAATATCGAAGCGTCTGGCCGTTATTGATGTGACCTTCAAAGAAGATCCGAAGGCCAAGCTGGTGCTCTTAAATCCGCAGATCATTCACACTGAAGGCCGCCACACGCAGAGTGAAGGGTGCCTAAGCATCCCGGAGTTCCGGGAACCGGTCACCCGCGCAAAAAAAGTGACGGTCCGCGCCCAGGACCTGCACGGCAATTGGTTTGAAAAAACCGGCGAGGAGTTGCTGGCCCGCGCCTTCTTGCACGAAACCGATCACCTGAACGGCAAACTCTACATGAGCCATCTTAGTGCGCTGAAGCGTGATTTGATGAAGCGCAAAATTCGCAAGCTGATGAAAGCCGGAGAATGGTAAATCGGATCTCAGATCTTAGACCTTAGACTGGGGACCATACAGGCTGTTGAGGAGTGAATTTCAGGCAGCGCGGACTGCATAAGTACTCGAAGCGAAGCCGCGGAGCGGCGAAATTCATTAGCCCAGCGCATGAGAGGCTGTTACGAAACTCGAAAAATGTGTCACATATTGTGATCCGTTGTTTTCGCAATCACAACATATTGTGGTTTTCAACACTCAAATTTGAGTTTCGTAACAGCCTCATGAGCGCTGGGTAATGTGGAAACAAAATGGCCGAGTGCCGCAGGCACGGCACAGTACTCACCTCACACTCTATCGTGCCTGGATCTGATGCCTGGAGGTCCGAGGTCCGATGCATGAATCACTCAATCTGATCTTCTGCGGAACTCCTGCCTTTGCCCTCCCGACACTGGAAAAGTTAGTGGCAGGAGGCTTTGCCGTGCGGTTGGTCGTAACTCAGCCGGACAGACCTAAAGGCCGCGGCCAGGAAGTTCAATTCTCGCCGGTAAAGCAGCGCGCTCTCGAATTCGGGCTCCCGGTCACCCAGCCACGAGAGATCAAGAACAATGCAGAATTTCGACGAGAACTTGAGGCGATCCGCCCGGACGCAATCATCGTTGTCGGTTATGGCAGATTGATCCCGCAGTGGATGCTTGATCTTCCTCCGCTGGGGAACATCAACCTGCATGGATCGCTGTTGCCGAAGTATCGCGGCGCTGCGCCGATCCAGTGGGCAATCGCCAGCGGCGAGGAAATAACCGGCGTGACTACGATGCGCCTCAATGCCGGCCTGGACACAGGCGACATCTTGCTGCAGAAGCAATTGAGAATCGCGCCTGTGGACACATCTGAGACACTAAGCCCACGCCTCGCCGCGATCGGGGCGGACTTGATGGTCGAAACTCTGCGTGGGCTACGGACTGGTACTCTGGATCCGAAGCCCCAGAACCACGCCGAAGCCTCGCTCGCGCCCCTGCTCACCCGCGAAGACGGCCGCATCGATTTTCGCCGCCCCGCACGCGAGAACTGGAATCGCTTGCGTGGATTCCAACCCTGGCCCGGCGCCTACACCGGTTTTCGGGGAAAGAATCTGCACATCTGGAAGGCACAGCCAGTTGAGGGTCGTCTAGCTCCTGGGCAACTGTCAGTCGAGGGCGACCAGCTGCTCGCAGGCTGCGGCGAGTCCACTGCTTTGGAACTGCTTGAACTCCAGCCCGAAGGCAAGAAGCGAATGTCAGTGCGTGACTTCATCCACGGATACCATCCCAAGACCGGCGAGCATCTGGGTTAACAATGCCCATCTCGCCCGCCCGCGCAGCTGCCTTCGAAATTCTGCTGCGTGTGGAGCGTACCGCAGCCTACGCCTCCGAACTTCTGCACTCGGCAAAATACGAAAAGCTCTCTCAGGACGATCACGGCCTCACGACAGAGTTGGTAATGGGAGTCCTGCGCTGGAGATCTCTGCTGGATGCGCACATTGCAAACGTCTCCTCCCAACCGCTGCCGAGGATAGATCTTGAAGTGCTGACCGCCTTGCGACTGGCTGCTTATCAGATCGACTTCCTGGATCGTATTCCCGCGCACGCCGCCGTTCACGAGAGCGTTGAGTTAGTGAAATGGGCGCGAAAGCGCTCGGCGGCGCCGTTTGTGAATGCCGTCCTCCGCAAGCTGCTGAAGGCGCACAAACCTTTGGCCATTACTGCCTCGGGGGAACACATTGACGACGCCGCAACCTTAGCCCAACTCTCCGCCCACCCGCTTTGGATCGTCGAGCGGTGGATTCAGCAATTCGGCATTTCAACAACGCGGGAAATCTGCAGGTTCGATCAGCAGCCGCGCCAGCCTGCAATCCGTCTGCAGAACGCAACTGCCGAAGAAGAGCTTCGCCGCCAGGGACTCGAACTCGCTCCCGGCCGTCTGCTCGCGTCGGCGCGGCGGGTCATAGCAGGCAATCTCACACAAACGCAAGCGTTCCGTGAGGGGCGAATGGTCATTCAGGACGAAGCCTCGCAGCTGGTTGCACTTTTGGTTGGCAAGGGAAATAAGATTCTGGACTGTTGCGCAGCTCCTGGCGGCAAGACGAGAATTCTGGCAGAACAGAATCCAGGCGCGAGAGTGCTGGCCGTGGAATTACATCCACAACGCGCGAGACTCCTGCAGAAGCGCATCCCGCCAACCGTGGAAGTACTCAACTTAGACGTGCGCGAACTGAAGACCAACGAGCAATTCGATCGGATTCTCGCTGATGTGCCTTGCTCCGGCACCGGTACCCTGGTCCGACATCCCGAGATCAAGTGGCGCCTGCAGCTGCAGGATCTAGCCGATCGACACGCTCTGCAATTTCAGATTCTGCAATCGGCGATGCAGCACGTCGCAACCGGCGGCGAACTTGTGTACTCCACCTGCTCGCTGGAGCCTGAAGAAAACGAGAAGGTAGTGCAGCGGGCACTTACCGCCGATTCCTCATGTCGCTTAATCGATTGCAGAGCGAGACTGGAACATCTTTGCAATACAGGTGAACTGGTGTGGAGCGACATCGATTCGCTGAGCCGAGGGCAATATCTCCGGACCCTACCTGGTGTGCACCCTTGCGATGGTTTCTTCGCCGCCATCCTGCAGAGAGTTTGATGCGAATCCCAATTCCCGGTACCTGCACAATAAACACCCTCTTGCGTCCTTCCCGCTCGGGTGCTATAAATAATGAACCGTCGAGAGCAACTGTGGCTAGCCGGACGTTTTAACTGAATCTCTCGTCGCTCGTCTGGCATCGTATAGATAACAGGTTAAATGCCTGAAATTGGCCTCGGCCACGAGGCTTCGATTCGGGGACAGCGGTCCTCGAAGGGTTTAGCGGTTTCGCAAAAACCTCCAAAAGTTCTTTTCTTTAACCAAGAATCTTCCGACCTTGCTCGTGCCAAAACAGGCTCGCGTCGAACCTGGCGCTGGAGCCCGGGCACGGCGAGTCGGAAGATGTGTTCTGTTGCGCGTTCGAGGGCCTTCCCCATGATTACGTGGGGACAGTCGCCCTCGGCTGTCCAATCTCGCGAAGCGAGACAGTTTTGGCCGAGGTCCCGATGTGGAAAACAGGTGGAAATCCTGTGGCCGCAATCGGTTGACACGAGAGCAGCAGGACCAGTAACTTTAAAAGGTTTCGAGGACAGCCAGATTCCATAAGGTGCGAGCGTCCGCGTTCGCACGGAAAGATTTGGCTGGACTGAATACGCCCCGCTCAGGCGGGCAGCGTCTTCGGTCTTTGACAACTAGGTTGAACGTGCCAGTCGTGAGAAGGAATAGTTCGGGCTCAAGTCCGAGCGTACTCACAAGATAGCGATCGGCCGTCAGTCATCAGCAATCAGGGAAACCTGATGGCTGAGAGCTGGCAGCTGAAAGCGATTTGTTCGTTCCGAACAAATTTCAGGTTTCAAACGAGAGTTTGATCCTGGCTCAGAATCAACGCTGGCGGCGTGCCTAACACATGCAAGTCGAACGAGAAAGTCCCCGCAAGGGGATGAGTAAAGTGGCGACCGGGTGAGTAACACGTGACCAATCTACCCTTGAGTGGGGGATAACTCCGGGAAACCGGAGCTAATACCGCATAACATCTTTGGGATGCAGGTCCTGAGGATCAAAGGAGCAATTCGCTTAAGGAGGAGGTCGCGGCTGATTAGCTAGTTGGTAGGGTAATGGCCTACCAAGGCTGAGATCGGTAGCCGGCCTGAGAGGGCGCACGGCCACACTGGAACTGAAACACGGTCCAGACTCCTACGGGAGGCAGCAGTGGGGAATTTTGCGCAATGGGGGAAACCCTGACGCAGCAACGCCGCGTGGAG
>QIAA01000247.1 GCA_003224905.1 Acidobacteriota bacterium | reverse complement strand
TGTGCCTTTGAGCACGAATAGAAGCCTGTCCGCAACGCCGCAAACAAATACCTATGGACTCGTACGCCTGTTTTCATAGAAGGATGACAAGTCATAGTCCACGATGTCACTTGCGAGCGGCAAACGCACCGATTAATCACTAGTCACTACAACTTCACTTCGTCCAGTTCCAGAAATTCCTTGACGATCGGCTCGTCTGATCGCTCCATCTCCTCGGAGGTGCCGAAGAAAATGACTTTGGCCTCGTGCAAGAATACCACCCGATCGGCCAGTTTCTTCGCCAATCGCATGTCGTGAGTCACAACCACACTAGTCAAATGAAGCTGCTGTTTCAGACGCTGAATCAAATCTCCGAGCAGTTGTGCCATCAACGGATCCACCATTGTGGTAGGCTCGTCGTAGAGCACGCATTCGGGTTGTGCGGCCAGGGCACGCGCGATCGCCACCGATCGTTTCATGCCTGTTGAGAGTTCTGCCGGAAACAGCTCACGCATTTCTTTCACGCCTACCATCTCCAGCAATCCATCTACGATTTGAAAAATCTGCTCTTCCGAAAGTTCCCGTCGCTCGCGTAGCGGAAAAGCCACATTCTCGCCCACGGTCAAGGAATCGAACAAGGCCCCGTTTTGAAAGACCATCGTGACTTTCTTGCGGATGCGCTCGAGGTCTTCTTCCGGGTAATCGGTAATGTCTTCGAAGGCGACAATCACGCGGCCGGAATCGGGCTTGAGGAAACCCATGATGTGATGCAAAGAAACCGACTTCCCTACCCCGCTTCGCCCCAGGATGCATACGGTTTCGGCCGGCTTCACGTCGAAGCTGACACCATCGAGAACGCGATTGTCACCGAATGACTTGGAAACGTCTTTGAACTCGATATAGGGAGCTGTCTGGTTTCCGTTGCCGCTCATGACTTGAGGTGTGCCGTTGATTTGGCCTGTTCCCAGTCCTCCGGCGTATTCACGTTGCGAAACATTTCTGGAGAGAAGCCGGACCGCTTCAATTCATATTCTTCCAATACGCGTGTGTCCGCAGGCACAAATAGCTGATCGATCTTATTATTTCCAGTGCGCAGGGCCCGTACGGCCAAATCAGCGAAGCGCCGACGATAAACGCCGCAGAGCGGCTGCAATCCGCCGTCGGCCCGGGGGACAGTGACCGTCGCCTGGCTATGGCGTGCTGCGGAGACCAGGTGTTCCAAAAACCTAGGCTCCAGGAATGGCAGATCTACAGCTAACATCAGATTCAATTCCGCGGTGCTGTTGGTAAGTGCTGCGTGAATACCGCCGAGCGGACCACAATTCGGATACAGGTCTTCGATCACGTTTGCCAAGCCTGCCAGCTTCGTCTGATCTCCGACAATGCGCACATCGTGAGTAACGCTTTTGGCGATTGCGAGCGTGCGGTCTAACAGTGTGCGTCCACCGAGTTTCAGGAATATCTTGTCTGCCCCCATTCGTGAGCTTTTGCCGCCAGCGAGAACGAAGGCCGCTAATTCTCCCACAGCGCGATAATACAGGAGCTATGGCGTTAATTCGGATGGCCACCTGCCCTGATTTGGCGACTTTGCACGTGGGCACACCGCTAAGGTCCCGTCAATATGCCTCAGCCTTACACACGAAAGTAACCTTCCATACTTGATTGCCGCGTTAGATCATATCTGCTCCGGCGCTCCCCTCCGGAAGCCAACCCATGTCTCAGAAGTTATTGGATGTGCTCATGTTAGGCCGCTGTTCCCACGAGTTTTCCTGGCCACGGCGGGCTGCCGATGGCCATTATTACCAAGTCTGCCTCGTTTGCGCCGCTGAGTACAAATACGATTGGAAAACCATGCGCCGCACCGAGCGCGTGGACGTCACCGCTGAATCGGGCAGCACGCCTCGTCGCAAGAGCCATGCCAAGAAACCGACGTGGGTTCCTCGCGCCAGGCGACTGAAGCTGCAAATCCCGCTGCGGTACCGCGTTAAGAATCTTGGCTCGTGGTACGAAGGAATTATTGAAAATCTCAGCCAGTCGGGGGTTCTGTTTCAGGGCCCTCAACATCTGCCGGACAACACGATTGTCGAGATGATGTTCGAAATGCCGGAGGAAATCTCGGGACAGAAAAACAGCACGGTCATATGCCAGGGACGAATTATCCGCGCCAAGCAGCCCTCAAAATCGCCAGAATCAGTGGACCTGGCGGCTTCGATCCTGGACTATAAATTCCTGCATCGAGAGTGAATTTGTAGGAAATCGCGTGTGACCGACCAAGCAGTTCATCTAAGTACTATTACTGACAGCAGTTACGCACATGGTACGAAAAACTCTGGCCTCAGAAATTTGCTCGAAAAAGGCAACTATTCTGCATCTAAACTAGAAGTAACGGGTTTACATCAACAGGAGTGATTCTATGAAGGCGAGAGTATCCGTTTACCTTATTGCGCTTATCGCGGCCCTGGCGATAGCCGTTGGCTGCACCAAGGCCCCGAATGATGCGCAGATCAGCAGCGACATTCAAAACAAGTTCAACAGTGATTCCGGACTGCAGGGCAAGCAGCTCAACGTGCAGGCCGCGAACGGCGCGGTTACGCTTTCCGGCAACGTAGACAACGATGCTGAGCGTGAGGCCGCTGCCCGTTATGCGTCCTCAGAGCCGGGAGTGAAGCAGGTAGTGAACAACCTGCAGGTCGGCGCACCGGCGCCGGATGCAGCTCAAGCACCTCCAGCCGAGGCGCCAAAGCCTTCGCCGGCTCCCAAGCCGCGGCGCAGCACCCATGCCCGCGTGCACAATACAGCTCCTGCGGAGAGCACGCCTGCGCCAACTGAGTCCGCGTCAGCTTCTCCTCCGGCGCCAATAAACCTGACACCTTCTACCCCGCCTCCTCCGCCGCCACCGCAGAAGGTTACGATTCCTTCCGGCACGACTCTAGCGGTGCGCCTGGTGGACACAATCGATTCGGAACGCAGTCAGCCGGGTCAGACTTTTCATGCGACCTTGGACTCACCTCTGGCGGTAGAAGGTGATGTTGCTGTTCCGGCTGGTTATGACGTCGAAGGACACATCGTGGATGTGAAGAGCGCCGGAAAGTTTGCAGGACAGTCTGTGCTGGCGCTGCAACTTGACCGGATTAAGGTTGGGGATAAGTACTACAACGTGCAGACCGATCAGTACCGACGTCAGGGCTCTTCGCGTGGCAAGAATACGGCTGAGAAAGTAGGCGCCGGAGCCGGTATCGGAGCCATCATCGGCGCGATCGCTGGCGGCGGTAAGGGAGCTGCTATCGGTGCAGCAGCCGGCGGCGGGTTGGGCGGCGGTGTTCAGGCAGCCACGAAGGGTCAGCAAATCAAGCTGCCTTCTGAAACGGTGCTGAATTTCACGCTGCAAGGTCCGGTGACGGTAGTCGCGACGAACAAGGGTCCCAATGCCGCGCGTCCCGCGCTGGATTCCAACCAGTAATCTATAAAGGGATAGGCCGGCCTGTAATGGCCGGCCTCAGATTGCTGACGAACCCCACCTGATTTTTGGTGGGGTTGGTTTTTTTGCAATGATCTAGGGATCTCGCGATTAGCGGTTGCTGGGTGCCAGCAACTGGGTTGCGTAAACCAGAAGCCGGCGCAGCAGAAATAGGCGTTGCTCCGGTGGCAGATTCGGTCCCAGACGGCTCAGCAGGAGGGCGATTTTCTTGAT
>QIAA01000242.1 GCA_003224905.1 Acidobacteriota bacterium | reverse complement strand
AGCAGGGGCAATGCTGGTTGCGATTCTCAGGCCATGCGGCGAGCAAAGCGGACTGGGAGCGGACTGAGAAACCAGGCCGTCTGAGCTAAGTTCTTCGCTATCAAGTATGAACAGCAACGGACTGGGGAGCCTGTCACGAGTGCGGACTGAGAGCGGACTAGAAGGACAGGAGGCGAAGCCGCTAAGCTCTTTAGGATGATGGTGGCCAGGGACGGAGTTGAACCGCCGACGCCAGCCTTTTCAGGGCTTCGTTAAAACGTATTTACAATGACTTGGAACGCACGGACGACACCGTAAGTCATTGAAGGGCACTCTAGGTCGAGAGTTTTGTGGGCTTTTTTGTGGGCTGAAAAACAGTCTGCACACTTCGAAATGTTTGCGTCCCAATTCGGCTGATGCGTTCTGACACGGTCAATCGGATTACTTCCTGTTTGCTCGCCATCCGCCAGTCTGCTTAGCGAATGAATAAGCGCCCGTCACTCAAGGACAGTTTGTCTTCGCTATCTCTCATCGTCATTGTTCGTCTAAGAATTATTGAAAGAAAAGCTCTCCCTGAGTGTCACCGGTCGACGCAGTGCGCAACTTGCTTATTCGAACGCGCGCGTCTTTAAAACGAGCGATGGAGAGTATCATCTTGTGAGCACGATATTGTGCTTTTGACCATAGAATCCGTTAAGAGGAAACATGGCGACCGAACTGACTTTATCCGTGAATGGGGCAAAGCAAACCGTCACTGTTGATCCCGATACTCCCTTATTGTTCGTGCTGCGCAACGAACTGAAGCTGACTGGGCCGAAGATGGGGTGTGGGATGGCGCAATGTGGTGCCTGCGCCGTGCTGCTGGATGGAAAAGAGATTCGCACTTGCATTACTCCGGTTTCAGGCGTTGCCGGAAAACAGATCACCACAATTGAGGGTTTGCCGGCGCTTTGGGCGCAGGAGAAGAGTTTGAGCGCAGCGGAGTCAGAGACAACTCTGCATCCGGTGCAGCAAGCGTGGATCGATGAGCAAGTGCCGCAATGCGGATATTGCCAAAGCGGAATGATGATCACGGCGGTACAGCTGCTCTCGAAAAACCCGAATCCCTCTGTGGACCAAATCAAGGATGCGTTTACGAATACGCCACCTTCACCCCATCTTTGCCGCTGCGGAACCTATGCCGCGATTATTGACGCAGTCCAGCGCGCCGCGCAGGCGATGAGAGGAGAAGCGCGATGATCGACAAAACGGACGAGCGTGAAACTTCGGTATTGGGCGCAACGATTTCACGGCGCGGCTTTGTGAAGACCGGTGGAGCGCTCTTTGTCTCGCTCGCCTTGCCACTTCGATTCGCCACACGAGCTGAAGCCGCCGAAAATCCAACTTCCATTGATCCAACCTCGCCTGCGTCTTGGCTTGAGATTCGCAGTGACAACACGATTGTGGCGCGAACCGGAAGAACAGAAACGGGTATTGGAATCACAGGTTATTACCCGCAGACAATCGCCGAGGAATTGAACGTCCGTCCAGAAACGATCACTTTGATCATGGGCGACACAGATCGCACGCCGGACGGTGGATATTCCGCTGGATTTCTGAGCGGCATGACGAATGTCAGAAAAGTGGCGGCGTACACGTATCAGGCACTGCTGGGGCTCGCGTCTACGCAATTGGGCGTGTCCGTTTCGTCGCTCAGCGTTACTGATGGCGTCGTGACGGGCGGCGGCAAAAAGGTCACTTACGGCGAACTGGTACAAGGACAACATCTCGAGCTGAAAATTCCTGTGGAGGGTGAGCTGCCAAAGCCGGATCCCGCCGGTGAGGTTGGCATGACTTCACTCGATGGAGTGACCGTGACCGGCAATCCCCCGATGAAAGCTCCTAAGGATTTCAAGGTCATCGGGACATCCTTCGCGGCGGGACACATTCCGGACAAGGTCACTGGAAAAACGCAATGGAGCTGCGATGTGCGGTTGCCGGGCATGCTACATGCGCGAATGGTCCGGCCGGCAACTCTGGGCTCAACGTTAGTGTCTGTTGGCAGTATCGACAAGAAACAATTTCCGACTGCTGAAGTCCTCCGGAAGGAAAGTTTGCTTGCCGTCGTTTCTCCGAATGAATGGGAAGCAGTGCAAGCAGCCCAGAGCGTTGCGGACACTACAAAGTGGACCGACTGGTCTGGCTTGCCGGGCAGCGAGAACTTAACGAAAGCGATTCGCGTGCACAAGTGGGGCAAGCCCTCGCAGAGCAAAGGCAAAGCCGCTGAAACTAAGGCCGCACTGCAAAGCGCTCCGAAGAAGATTTCTGCGACCTACGAACAAGGATACGTGAGACACGCACCTATTGGTCCCTTTGTGGCCGTCGCAGATGTAAAGAGCGATGGAAACGTCACGATATGGACGCATTCGGCACAGTCCCAGGGATTGCGTGCACGGATTGCTTACATGCTCGGCATTCCAGTTGAGAAAGTAATCGTGCGTTGGATGGACCACTCCGGACAGTACGGGCGCACAACATTTGGCGGCGATGGTGCCGAGGCCGACGCCGCGATTCTCTCGCAGCTAGCGGGAAAACCGGTCCGCGTGCAGTGGACGCTGCCAGAGGATCTGGCATGGTCAAGCGTTTCTCCGGCGTGGGTTTCCGATATGACTGCGGCGCTCGACGCGAATAGGCAAATTGTGGCGCTGCATAGTGCTCAGTATTCACCCCACATGGAGGATCCCCGGCCTGTTGGAGCACTTCTGGCCGGCATGCCTTGCGCAGCATCAAAGCCGGGCGGCTGGGTTGCAACGGAATGGCCGTATGACAAGATCGTGAACCGCCTCGAAGACGCGTATGGAATGCCGAATCTCGCCGGAGATTCGGCGAATGGCGGGTTGCGCGGGAACATCATGCGTACGCCCGGACAGCGACAGCAGAATTTCGCGCTCGAAGGGTTCATCAACGAGGCGGCAGCCGCGGCCGGTGCCGACCCGATCGAGTACCGTTTGGCACACACGACGGATCAGCGGCTGATCAATCTGCTGCGTGCGACGGCGGAAGCAGCGAATTGGGAGACGAGACCGTCGCCACATCCTACCGCGCGACGCAGCGGAACTACGCCAATGACAGGGCACGGCGTCTGCATAATGGTTCGCTCGAATGCATATTGGGTTGGGATCGCGCAGATTTCCGTCCTGCCGAATAGCGGAGAAGTAAAAGTGACGAAATTTACTATCGGCGCAGAGCCCGGCAAAATCATCAACCCGCGGCAACTGGACCGCTGCATGAAAAGTGGCGTGGTGATGGGACTGAGCGAAGCGTTGAAAGAAGAGGTGACTTTCGACAAGTCCAAGGTGACGAGCACGAACTGGAACAGCTACAAGATTCTCACCATGGGCGAGATGCCGGAAATCAAAGTAGTGCAGATTTCACGCGATGACAAAGGATTCGGCGGCGGCTCTGAAGCGGCAAATGCGCTTGTTCCACCTGCTCTCGCCGCGGCATTGTTCGACGCCACCGGCGTGCGCGCGCGCAGAATTCCGCTCACGCCTACGTATGTGAGCAGCCTGCTTAAAGCGTAAT
>QIAA01000017.1 GCA_003224905.1 Acidobacteriota bacterium | reverse complement strand
CAAGCAGCCGATAGAAGCCGGATTGACCGATCAGCCGCCGGAAAAGATTACCTGTGTCGATGGCACTTTGCCGCACCGTTTGGCCGATGCGGCTCCAAAACGGAGGCTCACTTTGCCCCGGTTCGACCCTCACCTGGCGCTGCGCGTCCGCCTCTCCCTGCCAGGGAGAGGATTGAGGTGAGGGTACCGTCGGCCCGGCAACGCCCGCATTCGTTGCTTCCGCTCCTCGCCTGATAAAATAAATCACTGGAAACAGCACGATCTAGAATGCGAGGCTGACTATGAACAGTTGCTGGTATGAGCTTGGTTCGAATCCAAACAAACTGAAGTGCAAATTCAACTGTCGGACGTAATCGAATATCCATCCCGCGGCGAAGTAGCCGATGTTCATTATCATGTAGATGATCGAGAACGAGATCGACCGCTGTGCGGTCGTCGAGTAGCGCCGCGTCGCGGCCAGCAGCACCGGCGTCCCGAGAGCTTCGCCGACGGCGAGTGGAAGAACGCCACATGCGAGCGCCAGCGATGGGATCGTGGTAACGACCATTACGCTGCGCGCGATCGTGCAGATCGCGACGCCGAGGAAAAACGTGCGGCGCAACCCAATTGCATCTGTCACCGAGCCGGCGAGCAATGTGAACACAGTCATTGCCGGCGCCCAAACCCAGCCGACCAGTGCTCCCGCCGCTTGGTCGTTAAAGCCGAGATCTTTCGACAGCCATAAAACCATCGTTTTGTTGGTGACGGAATAAGCGGTGTAAATGAGAAACTTGATTAGGAACGTGAGCCACAGGTTGCGTTGCGCCCCCTTGAGCACGGTGAATTTCGCCAGGAAACCGCGGATCGCTCCGGGAGCGACGTGTTCCTCCGGCGCGATTGCTTCTTTCAGTGTCTCAGGCACGGGATCGATCTTAGCACAAATCGACCACGATTCGCCCGTTCTCCCGGTCACATTTCTGGCTGGTCACGCCCGTCCTGTTTCGATAAGAGGGAAACATGTCTGTTGATCTGTGGCCTATATCTACTCAGCGGTGCTTCACATGTTGTTCGTTTTGCCTACCGCGAGAAGACTCCTTTAGATAGCCCCTCGCGACAGATCTAACCAGACATCTGAGGTAGTCCGTCAATAATTTTGGGTGAAGTTATTCAAACAGTTTGGGTGTTGGGTTGGGCAAGGTATTGGAGTAAGGGGGAGCGGCTTTTTTGAAGTGATTTGAGGTAGCGAAGTTCGTCGTAAGGGGTGCGCTCCTGCCACAGCGAAAGAGGATGCGGATCCATTTGTAAGCCAGAGCGCGGATGATGACCCAGTGGCTTTTCTGCGCACTCTTGTGCATTTGGTAAAAGGCGCGGGCCCAGAGGCTGTGGCGGATCGATTCATTGGCGTATTCGATAAAGCTCTGGTGAAGAAGGAGCGGCCGGGCGTAGCGGCGATGAACAATGGTGGTCTGTCCGCTGCGTTTAAGAACGGGAGCAATGCCGCAGAAGTTGAGCAGCGCTTCTGCGCTTTCAAAACGTTCGCGACGAGAACCGAAGGCTGCCAGCAGCCGGGCGCTATAAACTGTGCCGCTACCGGGCAAAGCGGCAAAGAGAGAGGCATCGGGGTGCTGGATGAAGGTGCGAGCGATCTCGCGATCGAAGCGGGCGATAGCAGTATGGACGGCGCGCAATCCCAGTGTGAGCGCTTGTAAGGTGATGATGGAACTCTCGACCAGAGCGGGATCGTTGGTAAGAGCCTGTCTGAGCAATGAGGGTGAGACGTTTTTCAATCACATCGCCGCGCCGGGCATTCTGGGCGTAGTAAAAGCGCCGGATGGTCTCTGGGCGCGCTTTCTTGAGTTGCTGAAGAGAGGGCCACTTTTGCAATAAAGCGCAGGCCAAGGGGGTAGTGAGATCCTCACCACAGAGTTCCAACGCCTGGGGAAAATAGCCTTTGAGCAATGCCTTGAGCTGATTGCTAAGCCGGGTGCGCATGTTTACGCTGCTGCGCCGGGCCTGGATTAAGTGGCGCAGCCACTTTCCACGTCGCCACAATCACCAGCAGCGCGATGAACAGCCCGATAATCCCCGGAACGGGACTGCCGCCGCCGGCAGAAGTCCCTGGTTCCTGGGCGACCAAGACACGGATTGAAAGCAAGAGGCAAAATGCAGTAAGCGAGAGTTTTAGGAGTGATTTCATGAGTTAAAGTTGGTCGGCGCGGGTCTTAACGGAGTGCGCCCCGGGTGACAAGAAGAATCTTTCGTGGGCTTCCTCGGGTTCGGGCACCAGTTCGTCTTTACGGATCCTAACCAAGACGCGATGGTCGCGCGCGGATGAAAAGGGAAATTGCAAGGCTGAAACACAGTTTGCGTCCCAAACGGGGATGGGGCGTGCCGTTGGCTTGGTTGACGCTTTGCGTGGTTTGGAGCTCGACGTGGCTCGCCATCAAGATCGGCCTCCGCGATCTCCCGCCGATTTCGTTTGTGGCGATTCGTTTTCTGATTGCGATCATCGTGCTTTTAGCAGTTTCGATTGGTCGCGTGCGATTGCTTCCTATGCGACGCAACGACTACGCAGTGCTCGCGATCACGGGAATCCTTATGTTCGCTGTGAACTACACCTTGCTGTTCTGGGCAGAGCTACACGTCTCTTCGGGTCTTGCTGCTGTTCTGCAAGCAACGATTCCGATCTTCGGCATGATCTTCGCGCATTGGATGCTGCCGGATGAGCCGCTACGTTTGCAAAAGCTGTCCGGCGCAATCATCGCGCTTGGCGGTGTCGCCGTGATCTGTGGGCGCCTGCTCGGTTTCAATGGGCGGCTTGCTTTCTGGGGCGGCGTAGGAGTTGTTTTTGGAGCGGCCAGCGCCGCCTTCGCCAACGTCTTAGTCAAGGCGCGATCGATCCAGCTCGCGCCCGCTATGCTGGCCGCGTGGCAGATGATTTTTGGAATTGCTCCATTGTTAGTTCTTGGGTTTGCCGTCGATGGAAATCCGGCACGCTTTCACTGGACTGCAATGGCAATCTTCTGCCTGCTGTATCTCGCGGTTATCGGATCGGCGCTCACATTTCTGCTTCTTTACTGGCTGTTGCCGCGACTCACCGTAGCGCAGCTGCAAAGCATCTCACTCATCACACCCCCAGGTGCAGTCGTGCTCGGGTGGGTGTTAGGCGGCGAAAGCTTTCCTATCTCTTCCTTGCTAGGTGCCGCGCTCGTTCTTGCCGGAGTCTGGATGATTTTCCGAAAAGGAGCAGTGCGCGAGCCCGTAATTCAGGAAGGGTAGTCGGTCCTCAGGTCTTCTCGGCTGATGGCGTTGAAGACTGAATTCACGTACTGCTGGCTGGTTCGTGTAGCCTGAACAGTTCAGCCGCCCGGTTCTTTGGGAACAGGAACTTCTTTGGGTGACTTCGGCTCTTCTTCGGGTGCCTTTCCTGACGCACGAATGTTGACAAACTTATTCAGGAGATCGAACCAAAACGGTGCACCTAGCGAAACGGCGAATGCCGTAATCAACCACCCCAAGATCATGGTCAGCCATTGATCGCGCTTCGGAAGTTCAGTCCAACCAATCGGCAACGATACAGTGCTAATTGTTTCTACCACATCTTTGATCGGCCGATTCTCGCCTCCAGGTTGGGTGACGAAGCTCTTGGCACTTTCGACCAGCGAGGCGCGCAGCGGAGAATTGACGGCGAAAAGCGTTCGACCGATATGCACACTGTCGATGTTCAGAAGGATAACAAGACTTAGCCCAAGAAAGAACTGGATCCACTGAGTCTTACGTTTGTACCAGCCACTAGCGCGATCCATGCCGTTATTAAACCAAATTTCGATCTGCTTCTTTAAACGCTGTACATCATATTGGGATTCATCCAGCAACGTCGTTAACGTCCTCTGAAGCGGCTGTGGTAAGTTGGCCATTCCTGTTTTGAGGTCCGCCAGTGTCCGAGCCCCGTCGGCAGTAGCCGGCGTAATCAGATCCAACAGCACAAGCGCAAACGTCCGTGAGGGTATGTAAGAAGGCTTGCTATCAGGTGCTGATAACCCCTTGATTAAGGGATGCGCATAAAGTTGCGCGACCCAACCATCTTCCGAACGATCCTGGAGCAGCTGCTGGATTCCTTTTGAGAGGTTTTTCGCGCGCGACTTCAGCAGCGCAGCGATGAATTCGTTTATCGCGCTGATAACCAAACTCACCAGGAGATAAATGAAGACTATCGCGATTGCTACGTCGAGGATTGTAGATCCAAACATGTTATTCGCTTTGCCAACCTTGTTCGCGGGCCCGACTTCTGCATAACCGGCATAATCATAAGTTCCGGTAACGAGGGCATGGCTTGGGTTCAAGCGCATGCGACGGCAAAATGCTGAGTAGAAGGCGCAACAAAACACTCAGGACGTCCTTCATGGTGCCGGGCAGCCTAGTCAGTAACAAACAGAGTGTCAATCCATCAATCATCAGCGCGCACCCGGTTTACGAATCGTAGCGAACACGCGATCCTCGCGGCGCAGATAAAACAAAATCGCCACTAGGCCGCACAATGTAGATGGCGCGCGGACTTGCTGGCACAACTGGCGAGAGAAGGAGAACGCCGGCACGAATGTACAGGCGAGAAGAACATTAGGAGAAATGATAATCTTTTCCTAGACAGGATTCTTTATTTAGAGATAGCCGATCACTGAGGGAAAATATCAGGTGGGGCGGATGGGTATTTGGCTTTCAGATTTGTGAAGTATTTCTTGTAATCGGTTCCTTCCTCGGCTGGCATCCATTCCAGTAGCTTCCATTTGTTCGTCTGCTCGTGCAGAAGACCCGACTGCGATTCGTAGTGTTGCTTGCCGTCTGCCGATTGCGGATTGACCTGTATCCAGGCCCAACCGTTATGAACCTTCAGGTAGGGAACAATCAGCACGAGATTCTTCCGCCCCTGACGGGCCAATGCATGGTGAACTGCTTGCAGGATTGCATTCCTCTCTGCGCTACCTTCTGGAGGGGTATGCGCCGTGTTTATCGAAGCACATCCAGATAGGAACAGTGATGCAATCAGCAATGTCGTTGCGAGGTGATTCTTCATGGGCATCGTTAGTAGCAAATTCCGAGCGCGCCGTCAATCTTTTGCAGTAGCGCGGTTGGGTGCGTGAGCAACGGTGGTTCAAGCGTACTTACACGAGCTCAATGGCGCACCAACATCAAAAACTCCGGATTATCCTCCAAGTCCTTGATGAAAGGCTTGCCGCGTTGTCGTCCGTCGATCGAACCGTAACGAAGAATTTCCTTTGAATTGCGGCTGGCAACATAGAGGAAGCCATCGTCGCCGAATGCCATTCCAGCGGGACCATTGAGACCCCCGGACTTTGATTCGACAAAGACGCTCGTGGAGCCCTGCTGAAGATCATGCCGCAGAATTGAATCGTTCCCGCCGCTCCCAATAAGAAGGTAACGACCATCTGGACTAAGCAACAAATGGATCGGTCTGTCGAGTTGATCGGTTCGCGAAACAAGATTCCGCAAATGGCGACCCGTGCGGGCCTCATAAATTCGTACGCAATCGGCAGCCCGATCCGCGACATACAAATCATTGTTTGGTGCAAAAATCACCGCCCTGACTTCCAGGAGACCGTTTGACGCAAGCTTCGCCGACGGAATGAACGTTCCCGGCGGGAGATCCACTTTTCCGCGATCGAGGCCCTGAGGAAGAGGCATCGGCGTCCCTGGTTTACCTGTTTTGCTTGCGGGACCGTGATATCTAGCGATGAGATTAGTATTCTGACTCGAAACGTAAAGGTCGCCTTCGGAATCAAATACCACGTTAAAGGGATGGTCGATCCCTGGATTCATCTCCGCGTGGCGTTTTACAAAGACCTCGGCAAAATCATGCTGTCCATTTTCATTCAGCGCGCCCTTGAACTTCAGGACTTCGCTGTATTCGAAATATGCGTTGACCACATACAGATTCTGGTCCGGCCCGAATACGAATCCGCGTAGCTCACGGAGTTTGGTGCCCTCAGGAAGACTCTTTTTGTTTAAAGCCTTCCGCAACTTTTTCCCGTCAGTCGAATAGATGTGAATATTGTTTAGCGAGACTTTCTCTTCGCCGCCGTGAAAACTAACGTACCATTCCTTCGGCATAACGACGCTCTTACTTTGCCGCGCGTTTCATTTTCGGAGACACAGCAATTCGTTCAAATCTGCAGCCATCGTTTCTTAGAGTAAATCGATTCTTTCAAAAATCCTAGATACTTCCGGCACATATCGCTGACAAAACGACTGTTTGTTGACACCGCAGGCCGTCTATGAATGACCAAACAAACGCCTATGCTGGCGCAGCATTTGCTCGCCGTATTTTATTGATATTTTTACTTTTCTTTAGGGGATTTTTCGTGAACACTGTGTGGTCAGCGTTTTCTAACGCGCAACTGAGGATTGAAGTATGAATTCTGAATCCGGTGAGTCGCTGCCATTCGGGGATCCGCCACTGATAGAACACCCAACGCCTAATGGTGTTACTGAAATCGCGCAGCGACTGATCCAGTTTCCCTTCACTCCTCCTGATGTGAAGCTCAAGGACGGAGAGGCTCTCTCGGGCTCGAAGGACTGGTTCACCAAGCATGACAACAATGAAATCGATAAGCTCGATAGTCTCGACTTCTTCGCCTCGAGCGGACCCCAAAGCGTAGGTGTTGTCCCGAAGCTTCATAACACGTCAGCGGGAATAGAGATTTATGAGCTCCCTCCACCGTTAAGCAAAGAAAAGTTCGAGAAAACGGAAGGCCCGTATCGCCCAGGCATAACCAAAAAGTACAGCAACAAAAGGTCTGGGAAGAAAGTTGCCAAATTCAAGGTCGGTACAATGGCAGAGTCGGGTCTGGCCTGCTTTCACATGTCTCGACTCCTGGGCCATCTTGTCGAGGTGCCGCCGTCGACGTATCGGACGATGGACATCCAACAGTTTCAGAAAGTTGGCGACCAGGCGCGAACCACTGGGCATCCAAGTTGCACAGAAGCTTGGGCTAATCTACGAGCGATGGCGAAGTCCGGTAGTTCCAAAATAGTTCTTGGGGGTGGAAAGCTCGTGTTTGGGTCCCTCGCGCAGAATCCGCGCGGGGAGAACAGTAGTCCAGAAGACTATTGGACGGTCAATAGCATCAGAGGCCATAGCTTTTACAAAGTCTTGTCTTCAAAGTCGCCTGTAGCAAATACGTTGAACTTGAATGACACGAAGTGCCTTCAGGATCTTGCGCTTGCCCATGACATGACACGAGGAGTGATCCTTGACTCAATCTTCCGGCAGGTCGATCGCCTCGGCAACATCAGCGTCGCCCAGTTGCAGCACTATGTTACCACGAAGGGTAAAGTAAAATGGGATGATAAGCTGAGTGACAAGGACAAAGCTGATGCTGTTAGTCCAATTTTCTCGTTAAAGCGAATCATGTACAAGGATAACGACGATGGAATGATGTGGGGAATGAATTCGATCTCCGTTACTCCGATTCTCAATGAAACTCATCACATCGACCAGACGATCTACAACAGGTTGCAATGGCTGGCAGGTTTAATGCAAGGTAGCGAGCCAGGTTCAGACGCGAAGATAAAGAACTACTTTGTCAACGCCGCCCATATCTCGGGCGGGAACTACGATAAGCTGAGAGACAGCGTCATTAAGCAGGCTGCGTCACTCAAGAATAGAGTGGAGGCTAAAGATATTCAGCTCGACCTGGATTTCGAGGGAACGCTGAAGAAGCTTTACGCCAAGGAGGTAGAGGCCTCCCAGGGCAAGCCATCAGATGTCACAGACCCCGTTAATCCCTCACCATCTCCGGACAACGTCACGCCAACTCCTACGCCTGCGCCGCAACAGCCTGATCTCAACACACCTCGCGAGCGCGAAATCACCGAACACACGGCTCCAAACGGAACGGTCGAGCTCGCCACGCGGCCTTCGACTTTTCCGGGACACCCCGAAATCTATAGCAAGAAGGACGCCGAGAAGGAAAAGGAACTCGCTGCAATAGACTTTTATAACGGCAAAACCAAAGACGGATTGGATATTGTCCTAATTCCAAAGACCTATAGCACTTCGCCCGGACTAAATGTTCATGCAGTCAAGTTACCGGCGGGTATGAGTCGCCTCAGTTATGCTGAAGCCCACACAGGGAAGGGACATTCAAGCGAGGTTAAGATGATAGCTAAGTATAAGCAGTCCATCCCAACTCATTTCACCTATAGCCCGTCAATTATTGGTTATTACTATTTGTCGCGGTTCCTTGATGCGGGCCACGTCGAGCCTGCCATCGTCCGCACCATGGACGTGTCCGCACACAAGCCTCTGGCTGATCTGGGCAAGGCAAAGGCAGCCGGATCGAACAACCGACAACAGTGGACGGAGCTAAGAGCCTTGGACGATGCCCATAGTAATTCGACTCTCTATACCAAAGACGGAAAGCAGCTCTATGGTGTTCTCCAAGCTAATCCTAGCGGCGAACAATCCTATCCGCACCTGAGCGACCTTTCAGGAGCCGGTGCTTTTGCAGGTTCGTCTGAGTTTGCCAAGGTAACCAACCCAAACCCACTCAAGCTAGACTACAAAGATGCAAGCGGTAAACTCAATCAGACTGCTGTTCAGCAAATCGTACAGATCAGGGATCTCTCCGACATGGTGCTCATGGACTTCATCATGAGCCAGGCTGATCGCTTTAGCGGCAATATGCATTCGGAAAAGGCGTACCTGTGGATTGAAAACGGCGCTCTAAAAACCGAGGCCAAGAAGAGCGACCCTGCGAAGGCTGCCGAACAGGTGAAGCAGATCCCTGCTGGGGCAGTTCTAGTCAATCGCATGATCATGAAAGATAACGACGCCGGGCTGATAAGCGGCAACTCGGCCAAGACTAACCATCTCCTGGAAAAGATCAGCCACATGGATTCCAAAACTTACAACCGGCTACTTGACCTCCGAAAGGAGCTTCAGAAACCAGAAGTCGCCCAGTGGTATCAAACGGAGCTCCTCTTTACCCCTACCGATTTCAAAACGATGAAGGATAATGTCGATCAGGCAGTGAGTATTCTGACGGCCCGCAAGGACAAAGGCCTTTTTTTGGATGCAAATGTGAGCGCCGCTCTCGGGGCGGAAGACAAGCCGGAACCGGAAGCCGAAACGACGCCACTAATTACCGGCTCCGTCGGCCGCTGGGAAAAAGGCGCGGGCAATCTTCAAGCGGACGTGGAAACTGTGCAACGCCTCTTGCAAGCGGCGGCGCAAAGGCTACAAGCTCCTCAGCTTGATCCGAAGGGCGTTGATGGAAAGATTGCGCAGGTTTCAGCGAAATCGAATACGGTGGCTGCGATCGAAGCTTTTCAGAGCCGTTCCAACATTTCGATTGATGGATTAATTGAGCCTGACAGCCAAACGTGGCAGGCACTCATGCAAGCTGCGGGCGGAACGTGAACCTAACCTGCTGCCTGAATCTAATCTCTTGAGCTCACAAATCTCCAGATCAGTCGGGCGTTGGGAAAAAGGGGCAAGCAACCTCCAACCCGATGTAGAAGTTGTGCAGCGCCTTTTGGAGGCAGCTGCGCAGGCCTTACAAGCTCCCGAACTTGATCCGAAAGGAGTTGATGGAAAAATTGCACGGCCTCCTGCGACTTCGAACACGGTCGCAGCAATCGAAGCCTTTCAAAGTCGTTTCACTAGTTCAGTGGATGGTCTGATTGCGCCGGAAAGTCAGACATGGCACGCACTCCTGGACGCCGCGGGGGAGCTGGATCAGCCGGATGTTTCCACCGAGCCCCACGGACTCGTTTTCCCGTTTCCTACGCTTCCCGTGACCGACTGGATTCACTCGCCGCGCGCCTTCGCTTCTAATCGCAACAATGGTCTCCGTGCCCATGCCGGTTGCGATTTGTATTTTGCAAAGGGCACTTGGATTCATGCCATCGGTGACGGCACCGTGGTTCGCGGACCGTATCCGTTTTATTGCCAGACCTTCGCTTTGGAAGTCGATCACGGCGACTTCCTGGCACGTTACGGAGAAATCCAGGCAAAAACGACCGTGAAACAGGGAGACAAGGTCCGAGCGGGACAGCAAATCGCCAGGGTTGGACACTTGGTCGGTATTCAAGTCCCAAGCGATATGTTGCACTTGGAGCTGTACGACAAAAGTGCTTCGGGACCGCTGACAATCACGGATACAGGCAGATCGAAGAAAAGATCCGACGGTATTTCGTTTATGCGTCGAAAGGACTTAATCGATCCTACTCCCAGACTGAATCAGTGGCAGGCGCAGTTCCCGCAAGCTTAGGAGCGAAAGTTTAGCTCCATTGCTTTGCCGGCTTTGTCCAGGTTCCGCTCACAACCACCTGGGTGTCGTCCACTAGTGAATTGTCTTGGATAAGTCGCGCCACATCTACTGACTGAATACGCACGCAGCCATGGGAAGCCGCGTATCTGGGGACAATTGGGAAATAATGAAGCGCGATGCCCCGGCGTTGCATGAACCACGTGACATATGTAGCGCGAGAATCACTATTAAGCCTCCGCTGAAAGCCTTGCACTGGGTAAGTCCCTTTCGGTGTGCATTTCGAGCCCGATCGCCGACTCGTGGCATCATTATCGCAATTGAGACCTCTTAACCCTGCACCGGGTGATGTCCTGAACGGCCCGGTCTTTTGACTGTCAGCATTAGGTCCAGTCCAAGTAAGCGTGAGAGGGTGATCAGGATCGTCCAACCTCACCGAAATTTGCTGAATGTATGTTTGCGGAAAAGCATCGTTGCGGAACGGATGCGACGCCGAAGCCAACGGCTGAGATGCCAGAGCCTTTTCTCGCGAGACCCTAAACGCAGGTTTCCCTGCATCCAATGCCTCCAGCTTCCTTGCCCGCGCCATGCGTTGCTTCAGAGTCAGTTTCGCCTCCGCTGATTTTTTTCCCTTTGCTTTTCCGGAAGCGGTTGCTCTTGCGCGGCGACGTTTTAACTGCGGTTTCTTCTTTGGCATAAGGTGTGTTATTTCATGGTTGCTTGGTTCGGACGAATTTGAAATTCACTAATGTAGTGCGCTTAGACGCCGCTTCTCAGGATGCCCATTGGCAATGTCCATTGGATCACTGGTCGTGCCCTGCACCTGGACCTCGATCCAATCGGGAGCATTCAATTTGAAGTTTCGCTTAATGACGGGTCCGGTAAAATCGTCCACTTCCTTAAACACCTTCCGTTTCCGATCATAAAAATATGTCTGCCAATGCCACGGCGAATGCCCACCGGAGCTCGCGGTGCTGAAGACGAAGAACTGCGAGTCGGGCGACCACTCGGCCTTCTGAACGTTGCGGCCGTGCTCACCATCGGGCGACTTGAAGCTTTTGGTCGCCAGGACGGCGCCTGTCATGTCACGAATCTCGACACTGGATTCGTTGAATGGAGGATTAGGATGTCGTCCAACGGATAAGACACAAGCTCGCAGCTGCTGATCCGGTGAAGTTACGCCTGGGCATGTGATCGGATGTGGGGGCGTCGGAGGCTGTTGAGCACACGCAATAATAAAGGAACTAAGCCCAATAATTATTGAAAGACGCGTACCCATTCCTTTCGCTTCACTAACCATTGAATAAGTGCCGAGGAACCTCGGCCAGCGTTGCGGCATCAGTAAGCTTGGATGAAGGCGGTGAGGCAAGATCGATAGCGCCCTGGTCGCTCATGCGTCGAAGAATGACGGCGGCTCCACATTGGCCCGAAACAGCTGTGCCGGACCATTTGTTGTCGGCAACATATTTGCCGCTCGTGTAAAGATTCGAGTAACTCCAGAGATACGGGCTATTGATTTTGCGCGCGCGATATCCCCACCCATTAAAGCCTTCGAGTTTGTAACAAATCCCGCCGATGCTCCAGTCGTTCCACTCGGTCAACTTGTCGTACTCGAGTGCATCCAGCGCGCTCACTTCGAAGGTAAAAGGCGGCTGGCCGGTTTTCGGGCGGCCCGCCGGTACGTTGACCGTGCGGCGCTTGAGCGAGTCGCCATTATGCAAATGCTTGGTAAAATCGAGACCGCATTCCATATTGTGAATAACGGCAATCACGTACCACGGCACAGTCGATTGAGCAGCAATCGACGCGTAGCGATTTTGGTACTGTAGGATACGCTGAACCACCTCTTCGACTTCAGTCATTTTGTCAGCTGCTATTTTGCAACGATTAAAGAGATCGCTGTATTCCTTGGCTAAGGCAGCAGTGAACTTCGGAACGGTCATATATTTAGATCAGAGGCCGTTATTTGTACCTATTTTTCTCATACGAATTCTTCACTTCTCGTCGATGATATTTTTTTTCGCACGCCGAGTAAAGGCTTTTTCCAGCTTCCGCTGTTTGCGTCTCTTGGATCGGAAGCCGTTCTGAAGAGCAAAACTTCCGACATCTTCCGGGTTACTTCGTTGTGTGACCGATTCTAATCGTTTTGAAATTTATAACTTCACCAGTTCGTTTAATTGTTCTCGAGCGCTCAGCCACCCGGCCAAGCATCGCCTTTGGTGTAGCAAAGTCTGTCGAGCACGCCACGGTCGAGGCCGTGCAGGACATGGCGCATTAGGTTGAGTGTTCCTTCATTGAGGAAATAGGCCCCGTGACTTGCCGCGCCATCGACTTCCGGCGGAAAAAAGCTGGAACAATTGACGTCCCAGACGTTGTCTGTTGGCGAGGCCGGATCTGCCAGGGCCGGTCGATTCGAAAGGCCACTGCGTCCCAGGCGTCGCATGCCGAAATGTTTTAGTCCGGCAGACGCGCCAAGGACGGAGTCGCGTCCGCTGTAAACTGTTGCCTTAGGGTGAATGATCGGTGGCGACAAATTTTCCCTTTCGTCATTGCTCGGCGCGTGCTTGGTGCTCGCTGGCATGTGGATGATTTTCCGAGAACCAGAGACAAGAAAACCGATAAAGCAAGAAGGGGTCGTAAAAGCGGAGTTGCCGCAGGCTTAGCTGTTCGATGGCCGTCGAACTCGCCAGCGATTCGGAATCCGTCTCGCGCTCGTTTCTCGCTAATGCCTTTCGCTGTGAAGCGCGGCGATGACTTGGTTAAGCATTGCTTGATTCCATGTTGGCACCGGTGCTTTTGCTGACAATCCTGAATCGAACATTTCTTTTTGCATCGCCTCGGCTGCGCGATTTGAGAGCATCCAACCAAGCGGCAAGGGAACGGTGGCCGGCGCGAGCGAAAAGAAATACGAGCACTGCGGCCCGGCCGCTTGAATTCCTAGTTGAGCTTTGATCGCGTCGCAAAATTCTCGCTGCGCCTGTCCGATGGCCTTCTGCGCGTACTCGCCGCGCGCGTCGCGCGTGGAGAGCAACGCATACACCGGCGTGAGCGCGTCTTCGAGAAATGTTCCCGGTTTACGCCGGGCGGCTTCTGCAGCTGCGCTGCGGGCGACG
>QIAA01000246.1 GCA_003224905.1 Acidobacteriota bacterium | reverse complement strand
CTGGCGGTTCGGTTATCAGCACGCTGGAGGAAAAGGATTCTTATGACGTAGGTGGGGCCAAATCAGACGGCCACGGTGGGGCCGAGTCAAGTTGCCAAAAGCACTGGTAGCGGGCTAGTCAGCAATTCAGTGACCGATACGTACCTACTGCTCACGGGACAGGATGATAGCCTGCTCTCGTCGCTATGGGGCGGCGGTAAGTTGGGATATGACTTGTCCACGACCTCGCCAATCATGACTAACGGGCCCAACTCGTTGACGACGATTGCTCCCAAGCTCGGCTCGCCACAGCCTGTCTTAGGACCTGGCACAAACTACAACGTCTCCTTCCTGGGGAAGCTTGCAAAGGCCGGAGCCGAACTAAAGTTGGCCGTAGACGCTGGCCTTTCGGGTGCCCTTGTTCTCAACTGCTCCTTGGGCCAAATACGGTGATCAAAATAAAAGGACGGACAATCTGTACGGACAGTTCTGTGAACAAAGAATGCGGAGAGGTGCCACAGCACGTCCCTAGCGTGCGTAAACGTAAGCTCTTTTCCAGAGATGTTAACTACCTTCGCGACATGGCACTATTCTGGCCTTTCGTCCTATATTCGATCTTTGCCGTTGCGTCTGCGTTTTCTCCTGCTGATCGACATCTTGCGCTCAGATGCGGAGCGGTGGCATTGACAGCTCTTCTATTGGCGAGAGAGAGAGATTGCTTCTGCTTCTTGTGGGATTGGGGTTCATCGCGATCCAGTGCGCCATAACCTTGGTTCTGCACCGGTGGAGCTGGGCCGTATTCATAGCAGGGATTCTGACTGCGGGTCCCTTCCTACTGGCAAATCGCTACTGGCGGCAACCCAAACTGGCTTATGATCTGCCGAATGAATTTAGGTTGATTGATGCGCTGTGGAGCGTGGCTTCCATTTGCGGCTCACTTCTCCTGGGCTATATTGTTAGTCCATTCAAATGACCGTGTGCCTCTCCATAGCTGACCCCGCAAACAATTTGACCTGCGCGACGATTGTCACCAGTTAGCCGTCACTGTGCCCTTGACAATTTCAGACTTGACGCTAGGATATTGCACTTAGTTAGGAGGGCGAAAGCGATGGCAAAGTCTTTGAGTTTCCTGGGGTCTGCAAAGATTGTGGCATTTCTGGGTCTGACAATCTCCGCACACCTTGCCGCGAGTCAAGCAGAGGGGACGCCTCTACTCCGGCTACAGCACTCGACAGCGGAATTGGCGATTGACTCCGCGGCCCCGCACGCGCAAGGGATTTCCGGAATCACCACACGAAACCCAGGCGATGTATGGCGCTATCCTAACTCGGTGTCTTGCTTGCTCGTCTACGGCGACGGCCGATATGTCTATGAGAAACGGGATGAGCCGATACTAGGTAAACCAAGAGTCAAACTGGCAGAAGGCTCATTCACGGCAGAGGAACTCCAGCAAATGAAGGCGATCCTTGACGATGGTGCTCTGCGGACCATGCAGTCGCCGCCTGCGCCCACCCTGCCGGATGGTGTAAGAGCCGTCAGCGAAATCGAGACTCTGAATGCGCAGATCGACCGTGGCGGAAGTCTCCAGGAGTTCATGACCGTGAAGGAGCGGCTGAAGACATCCGGAGTGGCTGGAATGGAAACCTCGCTGGACAACGGGACTCAATCTAAGAAGACGCTTGCTCCGCTGCTGAAGTGGTTTAAGGAAGTCGAGAAAAAGAACAAATCCGGGCTGAAGGATGCAAAGCCACAGTATTGCCAGGTCATGAACATCGGTTGACCATGCTGCGATTCCGCTCAATTCTCAGGCTGGCTCTGCAGTCGTGGCTCACAACTGCCGTGGCCCTGGCACAGCCTCCCGATAGCCCGGCCTTCCGGCTCGTGCTTTCCGAAGTGCAGCCCGGTAACATGGCTACCCAACTACGCTGCACCCTCGTTCTTCGCGACCACCACTTCCATCACGAAACCGCCAGCATCACACCCAACCGCGATTCTGAGCGGAAGGTGTATGAAGGTGAGCTTTCCGACGCCGACTGGAGTGCGCTCAACGCAATCCTTGACAGCAAGGGTCTTCGAGACTTGAATGTGCCGCGAGCCTTCGCTCCACCGGTGATGCAAGACGTGCACATCCTCAACATTAGCGTGGGGCGGGAAAGCAAGTTTCAGAACCTGGAGTTTCTCAATGATAAGAGTCGCAAGCCCTACGACTCTGAACTAAAGCCACTCCTGCAATGGTGGAAGTCATTCAACCATCGCCACATGACCGAATCGCACGCCGCCCCAAATAGTCAGTGCGCACTCAACCAAAACAACACCCTCTTCGCCCAATAAGACGATAGGCCCATCTTATCCATCTATCTCTACTCCCGAGGGTGGGTGGAACGTTTCCCGGTTGCCAAACTTGTTGAGAATCAATACAGTTCGCTGGTCTTTCAAGGAAGCGATATTTCAATCGTCAGTCCAATTGGGACGGGACTCGACGACGATACGGTTCAGGCGGTCGCACGCTGGCAGTTCAGCCCAGGCAAGTGTCACGATACGCCGTGTGCTGTTCATGCTCGCGTGATCTTTGATATTGGAGCACCGACCACGCGATTAGGGCTTCCTTAACCGGACACGGCGCAAAGCCGCGCACGATGTTCCCTGCGTGCTGGAAAGAACTTATTCAGCACGCTCACAATCCATTCACAATCCATTAAGGCTGCCTTGCGCTGCTTTTAATGTCTAAAACTGCCACCCGTGGACCTGCATGTTGTTGAATTTACGTTTCTGTGCGGATTCGATTCCTTCCGCGCTCACCATTTAACCCACAGAGGTGGTATCAGTTAGACGCAATTCCCAACCCTCAACCGAGATCGTGTTTTCGGCGCTGTGCCTAGAATTGTGCCCAGTCAGCCGCGAAAGGGCATTTAGAACCGCATCCTCGGATGGATGTACGTACCGTTGAGAGATGTTGATATTAGAGTGCCCCGCAATTCGCGCGAGGGTCCAGACGTCACAGCCACTCTCTCCAAGTCGGGTAAGGAACGTATGCCGAATTGAGTAGACCTCAAAGGGGCGAAAGTTTGGCAGCTCTCAGAGCTTTCCTGTGCTGAAGCTTCAGGCTGTCATGATTGATATGGTTGTCCTTCGTTTCAGCGGGCCAGACCCCGCCCTCGGTCGGCTCTCCCGCCGCCGCATTTTTCCGATCGCAACGGCCTGCTGTATAACACGCTTGATTATCCCGCCTACTCCCTCGCAATGGAGAAAATCCGCGCCGCGACGTTTCGGTTGGCGTATTCGCTGTTCGACAAAATCAGCTTCTTCCTCAATTACTACCTCACACTCGGTCACCATCCGAACAGAGTGTCGTTCAGGAGTGTCTGGTATGAGCCGAAAGGCTCGTCTCCGCGCCCGCTGCTCGTTTTTTTTCCGCTTGCCCGAACTGGCCACTGCGCGGCTTGTTTTGGCTGTCGAAAGACCTGTTCGAGGAGGAATTCCAGAACGTCACTGTGAAGTGCCCCCGTTTGCTGTACCAATCCCAATGTAAGTTCTCAGTTGATGATTCAGCGGGGATGAGGTCTGGAGCAGGGGACGGCGTTTGAGTCTCCTGCTCCAGCAGCCCTGTACTAGCTTTCTTCATGCCCGCATCTCCGCTCGTGTTCGTGCAAACTCTGCCGGCGGCACGTAG
>QIAA01000059.1 GCA_003224905.1 Acidobacteriota bacterium | reverse complement strand
CATGATCTTCGTTGCTCCCCATATTGTGCGGCGGATGCAGCCGCGCATGGAACAACTTTCCAGCCAGAATGCTTCTCTGATCGTGGCGCTTACAATCTGCTTATTACTCTCCTGGCTGGCAGTGAAGATCGGTATGGCTGCGATTATTGGCGCCTTCTTTGCCGGCCTGGTTTTCGCCGACTATGCTCCCGCATGGAACCTGCTGCCGCGGGTCTCGGGAATCACGGAGTTCCTCGCGCCTTACTTCTTTTTCGCTATTGGCGCACGACTCAACCTGCAATTGTTCAATGAGAACCTGGTGACCACCGCAATCTTCATCTCGTTGCTGGCGATTATTTCGAAGGTCATCGGTTGCGGCCTGCCGCTCTTCAAGGAAGGCTGGCCAGCCGTCCTTCAGGTTGGTGTAGGAATGATGCCTCGCGGCGAAGTGGCACTGATCGTGGCGCTGGTAGGATTGCAGTCCCAAATCGTAACGCAATCGACCTATGCCATTGTGGTGTTCATGACGGGCATCACCACGCTGCTCGCCCCGCCCCTGCTGCGTTTCATGTTTCGCAACGAAATTCGCCAGCACCAGGAAGAAGCCACCGCCGCCACGGTCCAGTTATAATTCCGGCTTTCTACCGCAAGGAGAATCCATGTCCCTTTCCGGACGTGTTGCGCTGGTCACAGGCGCCTCTCAAGGGATTGGCCGCGCCTGTGCGCTGAAATTCGCGGCTTCGGGAGCTGCAGTGGCGGTTGCGGCCCGCAACGAAGAGAAATTGGGTGTGCTCGTTTCGGAGATCACTGCCAGCGGCGGAAAAGCTGCGGCATTCGCTATGGATGTCTCGGACGAGGAGCAGATCAAGGCGGGCATCAAAGAAGTTCTTGCGCAGCTCGGAAAGGTAGACATCCTTGTAAATAACGCCGGCATTAACCGCGATCAGCTGGTTATGCGTATGAAACGCGCGGACTGGGATGCTGTGCTGAACACCAACCTGACGTCGGCGTATCTCTGCATTCAGCAGGTTATCGGCTCCATGCTCAAGCAGCGCTGGGGACGCATTATCAACGTTAGTTCTGTTTTCGGGCAGATCGGGCAGGCTGGACAGGCAAATTACGCCTCGTCAAAAGCCGGGCTAATCGGGTTGACCATGGCGATTGCGCGGGAGGTTGCGTCCAGGAACATTACTTGTAACGCGGTGGCTCCCGGGTTCATCGAAACCGCTATGACTGCGGGACTTGCAGAGGACTTAAAGCAGAACGCACTCAAGGTGATTCCGCTTGGACGCGTGGGCACAGCGGAAGATGTGGCAAATGCCGTCGCCTTTCTGGCTTCAGATGAAGCCTCGTACATTACCGGTCACGTTCTGAATGTGAACGGCGGCATGTTCATGGGGTAGAGATAGAAGTCAGAGTCATGGTGGAATCGGGCTTCAGTCGCAAACAAGATTCGCTTTCTGAATTTTCCTTGAAACAGGCAGAATCGCCGGGCGAAATTGCCCAGGCACGTGAGCTTTTCGTCGAATACGCGAAATCGCTCAATTTTAACCTGTGTTTCCAAAGTTTCGACAAAGAGCTTGCAGAGCTGCCCGGAGACTATGCGCCTCCGGATGGGCGTTTGCTGCTGCTCGAAGATGGTGGAGGGTTGGCCGGTTGCGTTGCGCTTCACAGGTTGGATGCCGACATTTGTGAGATGAAGCGGCTTTATGTTCGCCCTGAATTTCGGGGTAAGGGTTTAGGGAGTACGTTGGCAAAAGCCATCGTCGGTGAAGCGCGAAAGATTGGGTACCGGTCTATGCGTCTGGATACGGTAGTGCCAGTTATGAGAGACGCGGTTGCCATGTATCGAAAGATGGGATTTAAAGAGATCGCACCCTATCGCACGAATCCAATTGACGGTGCCATGTACATGGAGTTTGAGCTCTGAACGAATACTAATTCGATTTGAACCAGCGGAGGCTCGATGACCAAGGCTATTTTTCTGCTGTTTACGGTAATGTTTGCCATTTCTGCTCTCGCTGCTAATGGCAAAAGCGTCTCCTATAAGAGTGGCGATGAAACCGTTCAGGCGACGCTTTACACGCCGACAGGCAAGGGGCCGTTCCCCGGAATTATCGTGATCCATGAATGGTGGGGGCTCAACGACTGGGTCAAAGAGCAGGCATCGAAGCTGGCGGACCAAGGTTATGCGGCGCTGGCCGTCGATCTGTATCGTGGAAAGGTCGCGACCACACCTGAGGAGGCGCATGAAATCATGCGCGGCGTGCCCGAAGACCGTGCCAAGCGCGATCTGCACGCGGCATTTGAATTCCTTAAATCTCAGGAAAATGTGAAGCCCGACCGCATCGCCTCGATCGGCTGGTGCATGGGCGGCGGCTACTCGCTGGATGTTGCGCTTCAGGAGCCCACGCTTTCCGCGGCTGTGATCAACTACGGGCATCTCGCCACCGACGCTAATTCTCTGAAGCAGATTAATGCCGCAGTCCTCGGCAATTTTGGGGGGCAGGATCGCGGCATTCCTGTAGAAGACGTGAAAAAATTCGAGCAAGCTCTACGAGACCTAGGGAAGCAAGCAGATATCAAAATTTATCCCGATGCGGGGCACGCATTCGAAAATCCCAACAACAAAACTGGTTACCGGCCCGAAGATGCTGCCGATGCCTGGCAGCGTACAGTTAACTTTCTCGCCAGCAAGTTGAAGAAATGACCGAGCGCGTCTCTGATTCTCTGAGTTCTGCTGGTATCGGGGATGCCCTCTGCAATTCTTTGCTTCACCATTTTTGGTGCACGAAATTTCCACTTGCCAGACCGTACTACTCTGGTTACTATGCACGCATCCGTCTGGAGCGTTGCGTTGGCTTCTTTCTCAATGAATATCGGTGAGACCATCCGGAATTACCGGCTGCAAAAAGGCATGTCGCAGGGCGACATTGAAAAGCGCACCGGGCTGTTGCGCTGCTATCTTTCCCGCGTGGAGAACGGACATACCATCCCGTCGCTGGATACGCTGGCCAAAATTGCCGGAGCTATGGAGCTTCCACTCTCGCAATTTTTCTCGGATTCCGGACACACGAACGGATCGAAAGGCTTGCCCCAATTGTCCGATGATGAACTCCGCTTCCTCAGCCAGATTCGACGATACGCCGTGAGCCTAAACGATAGTGACCGTAAGCTGGTGTTGGCCATGGTGAAGAAAATGGCCGCCAGCGCAAGATAGGCCTCAGACTACGGTGGACGTCAGGCCTCCGAACTTCAGACCTCAGAGTTGGACCTCTGCTTAATTCCTCGAGCATCCGCAACATCGCCATCATCGCGCACGTGGATCATGGAAAGACCACGCTGGTCGATGCAATGTTAAAACAGAGTGGGACATTCCGCGCCAATGAAGCCGTGATGGAACGCGTTATGGATTCGAATGAATTGGAACGCGAGCGCGGCATCACCATTTTGGCCAAGAACACGGCGGTTTTCTATGAGGGCGTGAAGATCAATATCGTGGATACGCCCGGGCACAGCGATTTCGGTGGTGAGGTGGAGCGGGCGCTGAAGATGGTTGATGGAGTGATGCTGCTGGTCGATGCCAGTGAAGGCCCGCTTCCGCAAACCCGTTACGTGCTTAGCAAAGCGCTCGAGGCAGGGCTTCCGCCCATTGTGGTTATTAACAAAATCGACCGCTCGGATGCGCGGCCGCAAGAAGTCCTGAACGAAATCTACGATCTTTTTATCGATCTGGATGCGCACGAGGATCAGCTTGACTTTCCGGTGCTCTACACGAACGCCAAGGCTGGGACCGCATCAGCGCAGAGAGAGAATGCAGGGCAGGACCTGCGACCGCTGTTCGAAGCGATAGTCAGTAGAATTCCAGCGCCCAAGGGCGAAGCCGGCGGTCCACTTCAAATTCTGGTGGCAAATCTCGACTACAGCGACTACCTGGGGCGACTTGCCATAGCTCGCGTGTTCAATGGAACTCTGCGTATGGGCGAAGAAGTAGGAATCGCAAAACTGGATGGCTCGTTACAAACCACCAAGATCACGAAACTGTTTTCATTTTCTGGATTGAAGCGACATGACATCACGCAGACGGAGCTTGGGGACATCGTCGCCATCGCCGGTGTTGAAGGCATAACCATTGGTGAGACGATTACGAACGCGGAGAATCCCTCTCCTCTGCCGGCCATAACAATTGACGAACCCACCATCGCCATGCAGTTCACGGTGAACAATTCCCCATTTTCCGGACGCGAAGGCCAGTATGTGACCTCGCGCCATCTGTATGAGCGCCTGCAAAAAGAGCTGCTCACAAATGTTTCACTGCGAATCGAAGAGACCGAAAGCACAGATTCCTTCAAAGTCATGGGGCGTGGCGAGCTGCAACTTTCGATCCTTATCGAGATGATGCGGCGAGAAGGCTATGAGCTCATGGCCGGCAAACCCGACATCGTTACCAAGAAAATCGATGGCAGGCTCATGGAGCCGGTGGAGAAACTGACTGTCGATATTCCCGAGGAATTCGTTGGAGTAGTCATGGAACAGCTCGGGGTACGTAAAAGTGAAGTGTGCAACTTGCACAACCATGGCTATGGACGTGTGCGCATTGATTTCCGTGTGCCCAGCCGCGGCCTGATCGGATTGCGAAGCCAGTTGCTTACGGACACGCGCGGCACCATCGTGATGAATTCACTTTTCGATGGATACATCGAGTGGCAGGGCGAAATTCCGCATCGGCCGACTGGAGCTCTGGTTGCTGACCGCCCGGGAACATCGACGGCATACGCACTGTACAACCTGCAGGAGCGCGGCGAACTTTTCGTCGGACCCGGTGTTGAGGTTTATGAGGGCATGATCATTGGTGAAAATGCCAAGGACAACGATTTGGATGTCAACGTAGTGCGGGAAAAGAAACTCACAAACATGCGTGCCTCCACGGCCGACGAGGCGATTCGTCTGATCCCCTTCCGGCAATTGAACCTTGAACAGGCAATTGAATTCATTGCCGACGATGAGTTTGTGGAGGTCACACCGAAGTCGCTGAGGTTGCGGAAAAAGATGCTGCAGGCGAATAAACGGAAGAGGAGCGCGATGCTTGCTTTAGAAAAAACTCAATGATTAGCGAGCGCGCTGACCGCGAAACTTAGAGAAATCTCCGCTCGAGACGCTAGGTGCCGCTCCGGGCGAGCGGTTATACACGTAGATCCAGCACATCGCCTTGCTCCCATCGTGCAAAAGAACCGGCCAGCGACGCCGTACAAACAAGCTGGATTGGGGATGTGCGGGGTCAAAACCCTCGTATTCATCCAGTCGACGTAAGACCTCGGGATCATTCGGCAACTCAAAAACCTGCCCGACAATCACCGAATTGGTCCGCCCGAGTTTGGCCCCTGGGTAATCTCCCAAGTCATAGAGTCTGCCACGTACTACGCCGCGGCCGACCCGGCGCAGACGCTTAACTGTGGGCGCAACCTCCGGAGGCGCATAGCCAGGAATGAGAGTGCCATAAGAGAAAAGATACGTATTCTTGCTGCGCCGTTGTGATCGTGAACTCATATAGCGGCTAACATCTCCCTCAGGTATTCGTACCCCTTGCTCTCATTCTGGATGTACGTGATGACGCTCGGATGCTGCCGTAAGCAACCGAGATAGTAACCGAAAAGAGCCTTTACATCTCCGTCAGAGAGTTGGCGTGATTTGTGCAGGTAAGCAACAAACTCGAAGAAGTTCAAGTAGTCTGTCCAATTTGAACTCTCCGCTTTAACAAATTGCTCCACCTGAGGATCGGTCGCATCGCAATCAAGCAAATCCCGAACTGCTTTCAGTTCGCTTCGTTCAAAGAACCGGGAGTAGAGCGACTCTGCCCAACGAGCACGTTCGCGCTGGGAATTTCTGCGATACACGAGAACAGCCCAGAACGCAGCAAAAACGCCTGCAATATAAGATGAGGATCTGGACTGTCTGTACGGCTTTAGCCGCGTCAAAACTTCGCAGCACGGCTCAATTGTATACTCCGCTTGTGGCGGTCCCACCAAAAAGCAAAGTCTTGAAAATGTACCTCGTGCCCTGCAGTTGCGGTACTACCTTTGTTGTCTCTGAAAACTATGACCGGCAGGGTACAAGCTGGAGCCGCTACCTGGAATGCCCCAAGTGTGGTAAGCGTCACGATCCCAAGAACCGCCTGTTGCAGCTTGGATACGACGGTGCGGGCTATTGGAAGGTGGACGAATGTTAGATGCTGGCTCTCCGCACTGGCGAATTTGCAATACCCTGCTATACTTTGGGCGCATTTGACTGTCAGCAACTCCGGCTTTCAAGAAACGGCCAACCAGCCTCGCTCTCTTCCGCCGAAGTCAGCCACACTCAGATAGCTCAATCAGAGGCATTCGCTTGAAGAATATTTTTGTTGGGAATCTCGACTTCAATACGTCGGAAGAAGAACTGCGTCAGCTTTTTCAGACGTATGGGCAAGTGGACCGGGTCAGCATCATGACAGATCGCGACACTGGACGCTCCCGGGGCTTTGGCTTCGTGGAGATGACTAGCGCCGAAGACGGAGAAAAGGCTATCGCCGCGCTGAACGGCAGCCAAATAGGCGGCCGCAAATTGAACGTCAACGAGGCGCGTCCGCGGCCGGAGCGTACCGGCGGAGGCAGAGATCGTGGCGGGCGCGGCGGTGGCCGGGGTCGTTGGTAAGTTCGGCAGCACTTCCGTCCATCTCGGACTTCCGCCGTGTACGGGAACGCTCTCATTGATTTTTCGAGGCTTTGTCAGAAGCTTTGTACCCACCTGAATTGCTGCGGAAAAACCTTCGGTTGTAAACTAATCTAAACGCGCCCGTAGCTCAGCTGGATAGAGCGATTGCCTCCGGAGCAATAGGTCGGGAGTTCGAATCTCTCCGGGCGCGCCATTCTTTTCCTTGTGCCTCATTCGTTTGCAGCGATTCAAGACCTTTCAGCAATTCACGCGATTTCGAGCTGTGACCAGAATTGTGCCCACTCATCCGAGAAAAGGCAGCGAGGACAGTGTCCTCTGATGGGTGAACATAGCGGCTGGAAATCGCTATTGAGCTATGCCCTGCGATCCGCGCCAGTGTCCACGCATCACAGCCTGATTGCCCCAACCGAGTCAGGAACGTATGTCGAAACGAATAGAGCATAAAAGGCGTGATCGGCCTTAGCTCGTTCTTCTTCGCTTCCGCGTTCACCGTGCGAAAAGCGCGTGCGTGCTGCTTTTTGAGGCTGGAATGGTCTATGTGCCCTCTTTGGTCGGGAGCGGGCCATATCCAGCCCTCTAGAGGTTTTCCAGCCGTTTCCAGCGTGCTTCTAGAGACTTAGCGTGGTCAGAGCGACCTTGTTAGGAAAGACTGATTTTGGGCAGATTGCGGGCTGCACCGGACCTGTTACAGCGGGATAGAGCGGGGGAACTCGAAACGTCTCACTCGTTAACATTGAGCGGATCGCGAGGGGACTAAGAATGAAGTTGGCCCACCTGTTTGAAAAGATATAAGTCTGCGTCGCCGGTACGCCTTTGAATTCACATCCCTTCAGCCCCGCATTTGGTCCAGAATGCGGGGCACTTTTGTGTAGCGAGAAGTCGCTATTTCGCTGCGAGTGCAGCGATAAGGGTCAACATCAGGAAGAAAAATAAGACGGCAGCCCCCATAGCAATTACGATTTCGCTCAGAAGATCAGGGCCCATCAACTCCTCTGGTTTAAGGCTATCCGTGAATCGCATCGCAACACCTCCAGGTTCCTGGCCAGAGTTGCTTGCACCAGCTCTGAAGATCATCTCTCAGCGGAGTAGAAAACGCGATCAGGTGATGACCTGAGATGAGGCTGATTTCCTATGACGAATACAAGGCGAAAGTGCTAGGCTTTTTTTCGGATGGACGAGGGCCGCTAGCGCGTGATCGGGATCTGTGGGATTAACGGCCAAAATTCCGGTAATCGCAAAGCTTTGTAGCAGCACTTCGCAGTTTTGAACGTTTGCTCCTCGCCGGAGTCAATGCTTTTACATTTGACATCCGTTGTTAAAGCACATAATCTCTCCCCGCGTCTTTTTCGTCTCCGGTGTACGCACCTTCACGAGTTAATTCCTCTCTCAGGAGAAGTCCATGAACCTAAGCAAACTAGCTTCAAGGGCAGGCATGGCGGCTCCGGGACACGATCATTTCGCGGAACGCCTACTCAGCCGCAGAGGGTTTCTTGAGAAGACTGGTCTGACGGCTGGTGCTCTCGCAGCCGCAGGGCTGATTCCCGAGGTGGCCCGATCCGGCACGATCAACCGCGCAGCCTCAACTGCTCACGGACACCACAGCACGACCACCGCTACACCTCTACCCATTCCTGGAGGTCTTCAACTTCTCGGGCCGTCAGGACCCCTGTTCCATGTGTTCTTGCCTGCAACCGGCGTCGAACCCTCGACCATCACGAACTTCAACGGGTTTGTTGGCTGGGCCGCTGTAGGCGGCATGGGCACACATACTGTTAATGGCCAGACTCCCGAGCATCTTCCGTTCGAAGCCGACGTTCGCTTCATGCGGGGCGAATTCGTTGGAGCGGATGGGCGCAACCACCACGGCGCGTTCACCTTCATATGACTTGATGTATTCACAAGTCCCGTGAAGGACGTGCAAATTCACGATTTCAACCCTGGGATCACGGAAAGTGGACTGTTCTGGACGATCCCTATTTCCGAAGACACAATCAAAGTAAATTTCGGTGCTGGGAAGGCATCCTTCCAGGCAAGCGATGTTGATGTTGAGGACTACCACGATGTAGTTAACGCCCTGATGGATGGGCCGGAAGTGGACGCGGAAGTCTCATGGGACATCCGCTGGAGCCATCCTATGGGACGGACAAAGCTACGAAACTTGGAAAATAGCTTCGTTGGCGATTTTGTGCAAACTGTGGCACAGATCGCGTGGGCTGGCCAAACCGACACCGCGACGTTTGTGTCCGATCCGGCTGAAACTTCAGTGAACGAATTCTCACTGCTTGCACATGAGCGGAATGGTGTGTTCTTTTCCTGATCTTTTCTCAGACGGCCCACCCCTTGGTACGGAAAATCGCAAGGGGTGGGCACTTTTATTTGGGAGATAGGTAGATAGCTCCTTCTTCGCTCTCATCCCGCCGTGCCGCGCGGAGGTTCTCTTTGGGTGACGCTTCCTCTGGAAAAAGTTTTTTGGAAAAATAAAAAACTCTATGTTCAGAGAGGGTCGAGTATGCCTGCGCCTACACACCCCATGCAGGCCGGACAACTCATCCAGGCTCGTGACGGCAGGCTTTTGGTCGCGAGAAAAACTGTTTCGATCTTCGAGACTGTGCCCAATTTTGTGCCCACCACCAAACCTTACCGAGTGTGACCGAGTGTCGCCAGATGGGTGGAAACCCTTGCTGGGCATAGCATCTAGGACATTCCGTCACATTTCGTAGCACATGGTCTAAGTTGTTGGTTCTTCGTGCGGCAAGTCCTCCGGAGCAATAGGTCGGGAGTTCGAATCTCTCCGGGCGCGCCATTTTCTCAATCACTTCCCCGATATTTCCCCGGCAGTGATCTCTCGCAACCGCCCATCTTCCCATACTAATTATTCAGGCTGCCTTTCGCGGCGAAGGAAACAAAATTCATCAATCTTCCGCATGGTCTCTCTGCCCACCCTCGAACCTTCAGGTATATACCTTATTGACCATCCCTCGAATGCCCCCTAGGATATTTGTACTTGCGCCAGTCAGAGTCGGGTCTGACCCTTCCCACTCCTTCGTCCTACCAGCCTAGAAAAAGGAGTTCCAATGCACACCCTGTGGAAAGATGACAGTGGTCAGGACATCGCCGAATACGCAGTGATGTTGGCAGTGATTCTGGTGATTGTGGTCGGTACCGTCCGCCTGATCGGAACCAACGCCAATAATGTGTTTTCTTCGGTCGCAAGCGCGGTGCAGTAGATCACCAAGCATCACAGGTTGCGTTCGCGCTGAAGCAGGTGCGCCCTGGACGGTTCAGGCTCACTCGCATTTGCCTGCCCGTATACATCCCTCGCCCACTATCTCGCCACAAATAAAAAACGGCACCGTTGCGGTGCCAGTTTGCCAGGGACAATTTTAGAAGGGGAACAGTAAGGACAACGGGCAGAAGAACCTGATTCGCGCCAAAGCGCAAAGAGGAAATATCTAGTGTCTCGCCAATACTGTTCCCAGCAACGACGCTAGCGATATCCAGAGTACCTCTCGATCAGGTGAACACTGTATAAGCTCAGGTATTGTGCTGTATGGCGCATGTTGGCGCTTGCATCTACTCTCGATTTAACCTTGCTTGCACACCACCCTTCCCGCCAAGGTCGAATCGAATCGGTTTGAGAGCGCGGGGAATTGTGGCGAGACACTAGCGCTTCGCTTCTGCCCATTGCCTCGCCTCGTTGCTCATCTGACGCGGGAGGACTTGCCCATCATCCAGTTTTTCCCACGTGAATCCTCCCGCTCGCCTTTGCGGACATGGAGCACGCAGACCTCTCAAACCAGCTGAAAGCTCTCCAGCGAGAGCGTCTGCAGATCGTAGTGCACAATCGCCAATACTTCGCTAGAAAGCAACACACCCTAACGGAGAGGGCGCAGCATCGGGAGATGCGGGAGCGCGTCTATAAAATTCGTGCCGAACTGTACTCGCTGAGAGAGCGCACAGCGGCATAAAAAGCGGCACCATTGCTTTGGCGCATGTTGGCGTGCTGTGTCCTCGTAGCGCCCCGTTAGTCTGATGGTTGCTGCTAGCAGTCAGGGACTCTGGTCTCGCCTACGCTTTCTGAAAAGCTATTGAACGTCTCCAGAGTCCCCAAGTAGTGTCCGGCATCGGGCAGCCACAGCCTATCTGAGCAATCGGACATATCCCTACAAAAGCAAGCACGTGATTTAAGAGAAACATGTTCGCAAGCCGAAATCGCGGGCTGTTGCGGTCTTCACAGCAAGTCAACTTCCCTGCCTGATGGTGGACGGGATCAGGTTCCGGCCTTTACCTTCTTCACTTCTTCGATCAGCGGTGGAACGATGTCGAAAAGGTTGCCGACGATGGCGTAGTCTGCTATCTCGAAGATTGGGGCTTCGGAGTCTTTGTTAACCGCGATGATGGCGCGTGAGCCCTTCATGCCGACGATGTGTTGAATGGCGCCGCTGATTCCGAGGGCGAGATAGAGCTTGGGGGCAACTGTCTGGCCGGAGGAGCCGATCTGGCGGTCCATGGGGAGCCAGCCGGAGTCGCAGATGGGGCGCGACGCGGCTAATTCGGCTCCCAGCGCCTCGGCCAGTTGTTTCGCGATCTCGAGATTCTTCTGCTCCTTGATCCCGCGACCGACGGCGACGATCACCTCCGCCTGGGTGAGATCGACGGCCTGCCTGGCTTCTTTGAAGACTTCCTGCGGCTTGTTGCGAATGGTGTTGTCCGGGATATCGACGTTTACAGTTTCTACGGGCGCGGGTGAGGAGGCGGTCTCGACTTTGTCGCCGCGAAACGCTCCGTTCTGGAATGTCACAAACCAGGGTGTGTCGGAGGTGAAACTCACGTCGGCGGCGAGTTTGCCCTGGAACATCTGGCGTATGAAGAGCAGTTTTGCGCCGTCTTTTTTGTAGCCGACGCAATCGGTGATCGCAGCGCGGCCCATGGCGGTGGCCAACTTGGGGACGAAGTCCCGGACCTGGTATGTGTGCGGCATCAGGACGAGCCTGGGCTGGCGAGAGGTTATGAACTGTTTCAGTCCCGTGGTGAAGGCGTCAGCAGTGTAGGGATCGAGCTTGGGGGATTGAATCGCATGCACCTTGGCGACTTTCTTGCCGGCCACTTCGTTTGCGAGATTTTCGACGGCGCTGCCGGCGACCGCTGCTTCCAGCGTCCAGCTCATCTCCGCCGCGATGGCTTGGCCAGCGGTGAGGGTCTCCCAGGAGACCCGGTTGAGTTTGCCTTCGCGTTGTTCTACGACGACGAGGATGGTTTCAGGCATAACAATTAGTGGCTAGTGGTTAGTGGCTAGTATTTCTTCTCACTACAGTACGCGTACCTCGTTGCGCAGCTTGTCAACCAGCTTTTTTGCGATCTCGGCGGGCGGGCCGTCGAGGAACTCTGTGTTTTTCGACTTCTGCGGGATATAGAGCCGCTCGATCTTCTGCAGGTTCGATCCGATCGCGGATTGCACGTCTGCAAGGGCGACTTTACGTAGCGGTTTGTTCTTGGCCTGCTTGATGCCGATCAGGGTAGCGTAACGCAGTTTGTTAATGCCGGACTGGATGGTGAGCACAGCGGGAAGCGGGATGTCGACAAACTGAAAGTAGCCGGCTTCGAGCTCGCGTTTGACCTTGATTCCAGTGTCGTTTTTTTCGATCTGCATGATGATGGTGGCATGCGGCCAGCCGAGCAGTTCGGCGAGTACGACGCCGGTTTGGGCGTAACCGTAATCGTCGGACTGGAGGCCGGTAAAAATGAGGTCGAACTTCTCATCTTTGATGGCTGCCGCAAGAGCGCGGGCGAGGTTGAAGGCGTCGAGGCCGACGAAAGCATTATCCTCGAGGTGAATTGCCCGATCTGCGCCTTTGGCGAGGGCTTCCCGCAGAACCTGCTGGGCGCGCGGCGGGCCGGCAGTGATAACGACTACTTCGCCGCTATGTTTTTCCTTTTGGCGCAGAGCCTCCTCGAGGGCATAGGCATCCGGCTCGTTTACCTCGTAGGAAACGTCCTCGCGAATCCAGGTGCCGGACTCGTTGAGCTTGAGGGGGGCGTCTTTCTGCGGCACTTGCTTCATGCAGACAAGAATTTTCAAGCAGATCTCCAGGAGGCGAATTGCTGAGTATAAATTAGCAGTTAGCAATTAGCACTTGGCATTTGGCCAAGACGCCGATCGCTAAGTGCTAAATGCCAAGTGCCAATTGCTAGTCGGTGAATACGACGGATTGGCCGGAAATTTCGAAACGTTTGCGGCAACGCATGTTCTTGCAGGGCAGCAGGTCATCTTTGCGGACCATGTAGGAACGGGCTTTGGCAAAGCGTGCGCGATCGCGTTCGTCGGCGCGGCCGGCAAGCTGTCTCTTCTTTGTGCGGACAAGCCAAGTGACTTCGTATTCCGCTGATTGCTGACAATGCGGGCAATTCAGGGTGGCTGTCTTCTTCTCTGGCCGCTCTTCGAAAAAATCGCGCTCTTCCATAGTCAGTCGTTCGCTGTTGGTTGTTTGGCGACGGCTAAAATCGATTATTGCAGCTTTAGAGTGTACAAGCTATGGCAAGATGATCGAGATGCCGAAGAAAAGAAAGAAGAAGCGGTTCCGCGCCGTTGAGGCAGTAAAGGCCATGGCGCGAGAACGCATCGGCGCGCCGAGGCCTTCGCGCGCGGTCCCTGATCGGAGAAAAGAGAAGACGGAGAAGCACAAACAGACAATAGGAGAATTGCTGGACGATCTTTAGACTTGCGCGCGGAAGCTTACGGGCACTCGACAGTTGCCGTCATGGAACCGGTTATGATTGCGCCGGTTGAGGGCCGATCTGCGGTGCTGTGATTCGTCCTCACTGTTGCCGTGATCTGGGCATCTCCACATGCTGCGCCACCAGGGGCGAGCAAGCCGGTAGCGCTGACGGTGGCTACAGCCGCCGTATTTGTAGCCCAGGTGACCTGATCAGTAATGTCCTTAGTCACTGGGGGATGGATGTAGTGTCCAAGCGCGCGAAGCTGAACCTGCAGCGACGGGTCTGGAAAACCGAAGTCTTCAGTATTCGGCTCTACCGTGATAGAGGTCAACTGCTGGTCATGGCCGCAGCCTGCCAGAGCGAGCATATAGAGCAACGTTGCGAAAGCGCCGAGAAACCGTAACCCCTTGCGATTCATTAACTTCTCCTGGTTCTTGAGCCAATTTTGGGAGGGAAGGTGGACGGAATGTATCAAAAGAATTCCCAAAACGCAATAGGACAAACGGGGGAATGGTAACTAGAGTAAGACGTCCCACAGGTTCGCAAATTCAGGCGACCCAAATCTCAAGCCAACGAGGGCACAGACAGATCAGGAAGCAAGGGCGTCTTAGTTTCTTAGGACCTGGGTAACAAACCTGGCGAACTGCTTCACGTCATCTTCGGTGGTGTCAAACGAGCACATCCAGCGGACAATGGATTTCTCTTCGTTCCACACGTAGAAGAAGTAGCGTTTCTGCAAGCTGGCGATTGCGCGGCGGGGAATGCGCGCAAACACGCCATTGGCTTCCACTTTGTAGACAACTTCCACGCCCGTGATCTTGCTGATCTCCTTTTCAAGCAACTGCGCCATGCGGTTCGAGTGCTGGGCATTTTTCAACCATAGATCTTTGGAGAGTAAAGCATCGAACTGTGCCGAGATGAAACGCATTTTTGACGCCAGTTGCATTCCCTGCTTTCGGGTGTACAGGAAGTTGGCGCTCAGGGTTTTGTCAAAAAACACCACGGCTTCTGCGGCCATCGCTCCATTCTTGGTACCTCCAAAGGAAAGTACATCGACTCCGAGATCACGGGTGGCCTTTCGCAGGTTCTGCCCGAGGGTGGCAGCCGCGTTGGCGATGCGAGCGCCATCGACATGCAGAAACAGGTTGCGTTCGTGCGCGAAAGCTGCGAGAGCCTTGATCTCCTTTGGTTTGTAGACCGTGCCTACTTCAGTCGCCTGGGTGATGGAAATGGCTCGAGGCTGGACGTGGTGCTGATCGCCAATGCCATGATATGCACGGCGCACGGTGTCGACGGTCAACTTGCCGTCCGTCGTGGGGAGAGGAATGAGTTTGCAACCGGTAAATTTCTCGGGTGCGCCGCATTCATCGGTATAGATGTGAGACGCTTCAGCGCAGAGAATTGCATGGTAGGAATCTGTCAGCGACTTCAGGCTAAGACAATTCGCTGCCGTGCCGTTGAAGACTATGAAGACGTCAATATCATTGCCGAAGTGCTGTTTGAATTTGCGGACGGCAGAGGCAGTGTAAGGATCATCGCCGTAGCCGACGACATGGCCAACATTAGCCTCGGCGATGGCCTGCAAGACGTCGGGGTGGATGCCAGCATTGTTGTCGCTGGCAAAACTACGCGCGGGTTTCATGGCGCAACAATGTAGCAGAAGCGCTGGCCGCCGTATGTGGTTTGCACAATGGCACTGCCGTGGTGTTACTCGGGCGGTACCTTGGTGACATTGAGAAGCAGAGCGCAACGCCGTAAAGTGCCAACTCAGATTCGGTATGACTTACGTTGTTGCCTTCGTGATTGCCGCGTTCGCCCTGCTCTATCTGGGAGTAGCTGCCGAGGAGCGGCACTTACGGGAGACCTTGAAAATCCGCAAACGGTGACTCAATCGCCTGCGATAATTTGAATTTCCTACGTCTGCGCGTGCCGAGAACGTGTCAGCGTTGGCGAGCTTAGCTCGCTCGGAATCACTGAAATAAAGCGACACTATTGGCTCGAAGTGCCCTTTCCAATTTCCTGCTCCAGCTTTGTTAGACGGCTGCCTCGATTGGCTCAGAAAGTTCGGCCTCGGGCTCTTCGCCTTCTATAGACAAAGCCACGTGTCTGCGGGCAACGAGCATGTAGATGGAAGGCACCACGAACAGCGTGAACGCAGTTCCGATGATCATGCCGCTGACCAGCATAATGCCGATGCTGTTGCGCGCGCCTGCTCCGGGACCGGTGGCGAAGACGAGCGGGAGGTGGCCGAAGACGGTGGCGGCGGTGGTCATGAGGATTGGACGCAGACGGGTGCCGGCAGCTTCCGTGATCGCGTGAAGCTTGTCCAGGCCACGTTCCTGCAGGTGGTTGGCAAATTCAACGATAAGAATCCCGTTTTTTGAGATCAGCCCAACCAACGTGATTAGGCCGACCTGACTGTAGATGTTCAGCGTCGTAAGGCCCAAGAATGAGAACATCAGCGCGCCTGAAAGAGCCAGCGGCACCGAACCGGCAAGAATGATGAAGGGATCGCGGAAGCTCTCAAACTGCGCGGCCAGGACTAAGTAGATCAAGATTCCCGAGAGTAGGAACGTACTGAGAAACTTGCTGCCTTCAACACGGAGCTGGCGGGACTCACCCGCGTAATCCACGGTGAAGCCTTGCGGCAAGGATTTCTTAGCCTCGTCTTCCAGGAAAGTGAGGGCCTTATCGAGCGCCACGGGAGGCGGAATTACACCTTGTATACGCACGGCATTGAGTTGCTGAAATTTCGTGAGGGAGCGCGGTTGCGTCGTCGTTTTTAAGGTGGCGAAAGTCGAGAGCGGTACCAGCTTGTCAGAAGACCCCTTCACATAAATGTGGGCTAGCTGGTCGGGCGTCAAACGTTCGACACGCTTTACCTGCGGAATCACTTTGTAGCTGCGGCCTTGAATGCTGAAGCGGTTCACGTAATTTCCGCCGAGGAGCGTGGAGAGGTCTTGCCCAGCCTGGCTGAGGTCAACTCCTTGCGAGCGCAGCTTGTCGCGGTCAAAAACGACTTCAGTCTGGGGCTGATCGAATTTGACGTCAATGTCGGCGAAGATGAACATGCCGCTCGCCATCGCCTTCTGTACCAGTTGACCGGCCAGTTCGCTCAGTTGCTGAGGCTCCGCCGACGACTGAATCACGAAGTCGACAGGAAACGTGCCGCCGCCAGGAAGGGGTGGCGGAGTGAGCGGAATTACGCGAATGCCGGCAATCTTTGATAGCGGGCCGGTGGCTTCAATCAAAAGCTGCTGTGAACTTTTCTTCCGCTGGCTCCATGGCTTGGTAACCATCCCGCCGAAACCGCCGGTCGGAGTGGTGATCTGGAAAGTCGCCCCCATCTCTGGAAGCGAATGGTAGACGTCGTAGACCTGGCGCGCGAACAGGTTGGTCTGATCGATCGTGGCATTCGCCGGTGCCTGCAGTACGGAGAAAACAACGCCTTCGTCTTCATTGGGAGCCAATTCACGCTGCGAAAACATGTAAAAGGGAATCATCAACGCGGCCACGATTGCCCACAACGTGAGCACAACCGGGCGGTAACGCAGGGTTCCGGAAAGGGTTCTGGTGTAAAGGTTGCGAACGCGATCGAAGTTGCGATTGATAATGCCGGCGAAGCCGCGCTCAGTATCGCCCTGGCGCAGGAGCTTCGAACCCATCATCGGGGAGAGGGTCAGTGCGACTATACCGGAAACGATCACTGCGCCAGCAAGAGTGAAGGCGAACTCGCGGAACAGCGCGCCAGTCAGGCCTCCCTGAATTCCAATAGGTGCGTACACCGCCGCCAGGGTGATCGTCATCGCGATGATCGGGCCCACGAGTTCGCGAGCGGCATCCATGGCGGCGCGAAACGGAGGTTTTCCAAGGTGGAGGTGGCGCTCGACGTTTTCCACCATCACAATGGCGTCGTCGACGACCAAGCCGACCGAGAGGACGATGGCAAGCAGCGTCAGCAGATTGATAGTGAAACCCGCTACCAGCATCAGGAAGACAGCGCCGATCAGCGAGATTGGAATGGCGACAACGGGAATCAGTACCGAGCGAAAAGACCCCAGGAACAGGAAGATGACCACAATTACGATGAGCAGCGTTTCTGTCAGGGTGTGGAGAACTTCGTTGATAGCGTCCTGGATGTATTCCGTGGAGTCATAGGGCACACCAACTTTCATTCCTGCCGGGAGCTGCTCCCTGATCCCGGGAATAGCTTCACGTACATGGCGTATGACCTCCAGCGAGTTGGACGTGGGCAGGACCCAAATTCCCATGAATGTGGCGGTCTCGCCATTGAAGCGCACATCCTGGTCGTAGTTCTCGGCGCCGAGCACGATGTCGGCAATCTCCCCAAGCCGCACCACGACTCCGTTCTGCTGCTTCACCACCATCTGGCGAAACTCTTCGGGAGAACGAAGGTCAGTATTAGCGACCAGGTTCACCGAAACCATGCTGCCCTTTGTATTCCCGAGGGCAGAGAGGTAATTGTTGCGGGAAAGGGCGTCGTGCACGTCAGAGGGAGAGACACCGCGCGCGGCCATCTGATCGGGCTTGAGCCAGATGCGCATGGCGAAGGTGCGGCTGCCGAGAATGTCGGATCGCTGCACTCCGCTGATGGCAGCGATTTTGGGTTGCACGACACGGGTCAAGTAATCGGTGATCTGGTTTTGGTCAAGATCAGCAGACGAAAAACCGATGTACATCGCCGCGAATTGCGTATCGGCGGTTTGCAGTTCGATGATCGGCGCTTCCGCTTCCGGAGGCAGGTCATTGCGGACCTGAGCGACCTTGGCTTGGATCTGGGTCAGCGCGGCATTAGTGTCGTAGTTGAGCTTCAGGTGCACGGTGATCGTGCTCATGCCCTGAGCGCTCGATGATTCCATGTAATCGATGCCATCGGCGGCGGCGATAACCCGCTCGAGCGGCGTGGTAATGAATCCACGCACCAGATCGGCGTTGGCGCCGACGTATACAGTGGACACCTGCACCACAGCGATGTCGCTGCGCGGGTATTGCCGCACGCTAAGCGAGCGGATCGCTTGCAGGCCAGCGATGAGAATCACCAGGTTTACGCAGATCGCGAGGACCGGACGTCTGATGAAGAGATCAGTAAGCTTCATCAGCTGTCCTCAGGCTTGGGCTTGGGATTATTTGAGGGTTGCACTTCGTTGTTGACCTGGACGGCTGCGCCGTTGCGCAGCTTGAACACTCCGGAAGTTACAACCTCTTCGCCAGGATTAACGCCGGAGATCACTGCGACCTGGTCACCGCGCGAACCTTCAACCTTGACGAACTGCTGGCGCACGCCGCGGTACGGCTTGCCCTTCGGGTCTTTGAGCTCGGTGACAATGAAAACCGAGTCTCCGTAGGGGGCGTAATTGATTGCAGAGGCAGGCAGCTCGATCACCTGACGTTCCGCGCCGAGTGCCACATCGACCCGAACGAACATTCCGGGATGCAGTTTGTTCCTGGGATTAGGGAGCGTCGCCTGCACCTGAAGGTTCCGCGTGGTTTCGTTGATCACAGAGTCGACGGCAGTCACGCGGCCGGAGAACTCGACACCGGGAAGGTCGTCGCTAGTTATGCGGAGACGCCGCCCTGCAGTGACTTGGGGAGTGTGCTGCTGTGGGACACCGAAGTTCACGTAGATTGGATTTAATGATTGCAGAGGGACTATAGCCTGACCAGCAGCCAGATACTGTCCCAGGTTGATCTGGCGAATACCGAGAATCCCGGAAAATGGCGCGCGGATCGTTTTCCGTGCAATCGTGGCGCGCATTTCTCCGACTCTGGCTTCAGTGGCTTTCTGCTCGGACGTGGCGCGATCGTATTCCATGCGGGAAACTACGCCCTGACTTACCAGCTCCTGCGTGCGGCCAAAGTTGACATGGGCGAGATTCCAGTCAGCCTCGGCGGCTGCTAACTGGGCGCGCTCCTGACGAGTGTCAAGTTCGACGAGTACGTCGCCAGCATTGACCGCCTGGCCGGACTCAAAGTTGATCTTGTCGACGGTTCCCGGCAGGTCTGCGCTGACCGTGACGCCCTGAATAGCCGCCGCCGTGCCGATGACGTTGAGGGTCGAGGGCCACGTCTCCTGCTTCGCTACGATGGTCGTGACAGATTCCGGAGGCGGCTGGAAACTGGAGCCTTCCGCTATCGCGGTTTGAATTTGGCGGTACTTCACAAATCCCAGGCCAGCAAGGAGCGCTATCACTACGGCCAGCATCAGGATCATCCGTTTAACCATCTCGTCGATTCCCTCGTGCTATTAGTCCGTTACAAGGCGTGGTCGGCTACTCACAGCTTGCCTGTTGCCGACGGAGAGTTCAACTAACTTGGATGTGAGGACACCAGCACTGGCTCCAAAAAAAGACGCTGAAGGATGGGGAATCAGGGCGTCGGCAGAATCATCAGACAGTTTGACTCTGTTATAAGCGGTGATCACTGGCTGCCGGGAGAAAGAAGGGTCTAAGGTGCCAACCACACGGGACCTGGAGGCACCCGGAGAGGTGGCTTTTTACGGCAATTTTCCGACTGCGACACTCTGACCAGCTTCTAGAGACCTAGAGCGCCTCCTCCCAGAGTGGCGGCTGCAACACTGGCGAGGTCGCCGGGGAGCGAAGGCTAACGGCACCTTCTGCTTTGACAGATGATATCTCGTAAATGTTTACGTAATGGCACGCGGGACAGGAGCGGACGCTCTCTTGCAATCCGCACATGTGCGGTAAGGCACGAACACGTTCCTCATGCAACGCTCTCTCGTTCCAACCTGAAAGACGAATTGGGGCACAGGTCTTCCATCGAGTGGCTTCGCAATTCAACTTGCACCAGTCACGCGGCATTTACAAACTCAGTACTTGACAGCGAGCGTGCTTCGCGTTCTGAATAGTGCAGACAGAAAAAAATCTTTACTGAAGTTTTCTTCCAGCCGAAAAATTTTGTGCTAGTATGCCGGACTGATCCAGCTGATTTAAATTTTCTGATGCTCAGCGCAACTGCCCCAAATTCGGGCTGCTCTGCTGGAAACGAAAACTTTTTCAAAAAGAATTAATACCGGCGCTGTTCTGGCCACAGCTCCACGAATACTTCTTATGTCCGTTCCTAGTCCGACACTTGCCGCTAATCCGTGGTTGCGCATCCTGGATGCGCTCGAGAAGAAGATCAACCGGCATTCCTACGACACATGGCTGAAGCCAACTCGCTACAGTCATTCCAGCGGGGGAATTCTGTTTGTGCGTGTGCCCACCGCGGAATTTCGTCAGGTCGGCGACAAGTACGCCGATCTCATCCAGGAAGCTGTCGATAACCTGGGTCTCGAATTCGAAGAGGTGAAGTTCGTCACACCCGAAGATGATCCGGCATCCACTCCGCTGCGCCATGATGGCGGGCTTTCTGCGCGGATGATGTCGGCAGGTCCTTCCCAGTCGCGCTTCGATTGGGAAAGCGCCGCACAGCTGAATCCGCGCTACACATTCGACGCGTTCGTCATCGGCAGCGGGAACCAGTTTGCACATGCTGCCTGTCAGGCGGTTGCGGAGCGTCCTTCAAAAGCCTACAACCCGCTCTTTCTTTATGGGGGCGTCGGCATGGGGAAAACCCATCTGATGCAGGCTATCGGGCATGAAATAAAGCGGCGGTCGCCGCAATCGGCCATCTGCTATATCTCCAGCGAGAAGTTTACCAATGAAATGATCAACTCGCTGCGCTATGACAAGATGACGACCTTCCGCGACAAGTTCCGCAATGTAGACGTATTGTTGATCGACGATATCCAGTTTCTGGCACAAAAGGAAAGGACCCAGGAAGAGTTCTTCCATACATTTAACGCTCTGCACGAATCGATGAAGCAGATCGTAATCGCCAGTGACCGTCCGCCAAAAGAATTGGCCGAAATCGAAGACCGTCTCCGCAGCCGCTTCGAGTGGGGACTCATTGCCGATATCCAGCCTCCCGACCTTGAAACCAAGGTCGCCATTCTGCAAAAGAAAGCCGAGCAAGAGAAAGTCACGCTGCCAACCGATGTTGCTTTGTACGTCGCTTCCAACATCCGCTCTAACGTGCGGGAGTTGGAAGGAGCGCTCATTCGTCTGGTGGCGCACTCTTCTTTAATCGGCGCTGAAATTACCCTCCCCTACGCCCAGCAGGTGCTAAAGAACTTCATCGATTCGCAGGCCCGCAAGGTCACGATCGAGTCGATCCAGAAAGCCGTCGCCGAACAATTCGGGTTACGCCTGGTTGAGATCAAGGCCAAAAACAATTCCAGGGCTATCGTTTATCCCAGGCAGATTGCAATGTACTTGGCCAAACATCTGACCGAGGCTTCCCTGCCAGAGATCGGACGCCAGTTCGGCGGCAAGCACCACACCACGGTCCTCCATTCGGTCGAGAAGATCGATGACGTAAGAAAAGAGGACAAGGACTTGAACAGGCTGCTCAACAAACTGACTGAGCAGTTGGGGGGATAGCCGCGGTTCCGGGCTTCCAGGGCGAACTCATGCATTTGGAGCGGTTGTGCGCAGCAATGCGCTTTCTGTTTTGGTGCGGGTCATCAGCTTTTGCTTTAATATGAGTAATTAACTCAACGTAGAAGATCCAGGGGGAGTAGGAATATGCCGGCAGAAGCCTTGGCGTCAGCTGCAGGTACAGCCACCATGGAAATCACCGTCAGCAAGTTCGAGTTATTACGCGAACTCACGGCGACGCAAGGCGTTGTCGAGCGCAAGACGACCATTCCGATTTTGTCGAATTATCTTTTCGAAGCGGGCGGTGACAAACTTTCGCTGACTGCGACCGATCTCGACCTGAGCCTGCGGACGTCTTGCAACGCCAAGGTGAAAAAAGAAGGCTCCTGCACAATTCCAGCCCGCAAGCTTCACGACTACGTCAAACTGCTTCCCGACGCGGATATCACAATTAAGCTTCTTGAAAACCACTGGGTAAGCATCCGCTGCGGGCGCTCAAACACAAAGATGGTCGGCATGGCGCGCTCAAACTTCCCGGGCTTGCCTCCCTTTCCCAACGCGGGGGTTGTCAACGTTCCAGCCCAGGTTTTGCGCGGAATGATCGCGAAGACCGGGTTCGCCATCGCAAACGAGGAGTCTCGCTACACACTGAATGGGGCCTTGCTGGTGCTGAAACCTGAGTCGATTACGATGGTGGCGACGGATGGCCATCGCTTGGCGCACATCGAGCGCGGCGGCGAGAAATTCGAAGGGATTTCGGGTGAGATGAAGACGCTCATCCCCAAGAAGGCGATGGACGAACTGAAGATTCTGCTCGATTCAACGGATACGGATGTTATCGAGTTCGCCAAAGACGAATCCACGCTCTTCTTCCGCATCGGCCCACGCCTGCTTACCTCGCGTCAGCTCACTGGTCAATTCCCGAATTATGAGGCCGTGCTGCCAAAGGACAACTCCAAGAGCGTCAGCGTCGATGCCGAGGAATTAAGCGCTGCTATCTCCCGCGTGGCTCAGTTCGCGGATGAGCGCTCCCGGGCCGTACGCCTCAAACTGGATAAAGGTGAGATGAAATTGTCGGCTTCCTCCAGCGAAACCGGCGAATCCGAAGACTCAATCGAAATCAGCTACAACGGGGAGAGCCTGACCATCGGCTTTAATGCGCAATACATTATTGATTTCCTCAAGGCTGTCGGGGCAGGCGACGTTCGCCTAGAGCTCAAGGATGCTCAATCCGCCGGCCAACTCCGTCCCGCGGAAGGCGAGGAATACAATTATCGGTACATTGTGATGCCTATGAGGATCTGATCTCAATCCGCAAAGCCGGTTGTTCTCCCGGTGCGCAAACTGTAGGCACCTAGCCACATAATCGATTTCCTACCCGATTTGTCTTGACAGTTGACCTGCCTTGTGAAAAATACTGCACCTCAGGTTCGGAATGCGAACGGACGTTCGATCTAAGAAAGTGACGGAGATTAGCCATGAAGCCACGTTCGATTTTGACTGCCTGCTTGGTTCTCGCGCTGGTTGCCGTTTTCACCCCTAAGTCGTTTACTCAGGCCACCATCAGTTTTGCTCAGGTTAACGGTACGGTGCTCGATGAAGGTGGCCGCGCCATAGTGAAAGCCGCCGTCAATCTCCGTGAAATTGATACCAACCAAAGCTATACAGCGACCACCAACGATGCAGGCTTCTATGTTGTGCCGAGCCTCCCCCCCGGGAAATACGAAATGGCGGTGGCCTACACTGGCTTCGCAAAATATACCCAAACCGGTATTGTCCTCTCCGTGGGCCAGACTGCCACTTACAACGTAAGGCTGAAGGTGGCCGCAGTGGGCGAGGTGATTACGGTCACGACCGAGGCCCCCACAGTAGAGGCTACCCGCACGGAAATCAGCAATGTGGTCGATGCCAGGCAAATTGAGAATCTTCCCGTCAGCGGACGGCTGTTTACCGACTTTGCTCTCCTAACCCCCGGTGTGGCTTCGGGGCGAACCAGTCTTGGAACCACATTCACTGAATTTGAGATCACGCAAATCTCCTTTGGTGGCATGCGGTCATTCAGCAATGAAGTCACGGTAGACGGGGCCGACTTCATCAACTCGAATACGGGAGTGCAGCGGGCCACGCCACCGCAGGAATCAGTCTCCGAGTTTCGCGTCGTCAACAACAGCTTCGGATCGGAGTACGGGCGTGCTTTAGGCGGGATCGTCAACGTTGTGACCAAGTCAGGGACCAACGAACTCCACGGTTCAATTTACGACTACTTGCAAAATAGCGCCCTTGATTCGCGGTCTCTTTTGCAGCCCCGGCCAGCGCCTTTTGCTCTGCGGCAGAATCAATTCGGCGGCACACTGGGTGGCCCTATCGCTAAGAACAAGACTTTTTTCTTCATGAACTACGAAGGGCAGCGCCGCGCCGAGTTTCCTCCTCTGCCGGCTGACTTCAGGGATAATCTCGCCACTATCAACTTAGCAAAATCGTATCTCGGCATCCCTGCCGAACCGCTCGATGCACTGAAAACCAAGGACAACGATTACGGTTTCGCCAGACTCGACCATCAGGTAAGCAACAATAACAGGCTGGCGATTCGTTATAACGTGGAAGACGCGCGGGATCTGAATCAGTTGGTGGGTAATACAGAGGATGGCGGCGGTATTGGCACTCCAAGCGGTGGACGGAATCTGTTCATTCGCGATCAGGCGCTCGTCGGCACATTGAACAGCCTACTGAAACCGCAATTGGTGAATACTGTCTTGGCACAGTACGCGAGACGCCATTACAACTTTCCCGGCGCAACGGGTCAGCCCGACCTGAGCATCCCGAACGACCTGGAATTCGGGCATAACTTCGGAACTCTGGATTCTATCTACGAAAGCCGGGTTCAGTTCTCCGACACTTTTGGGTTGGTAAAGGGCAATCACTATTGGAAGTTCGGATTTGATTCCAACAACATCTGGGACGCCACAATTTATCCGGGGTTCACACCGACGCGCATCATCCTACCGGACCTCAACTGCCTCTTTGTTTTCGCCAACTTCGTTAATGAGCCGGGTGGACCAGCACTGGCTCCCATCTCTGGGCAGCCTGCATGTCCTCTCCCCACTGGCGAGCCCCCCGAACCTCCATTTCTCAATTTCGGCGGGGTCGGTGCGACCTTCTGGGGAACCGCGCTGGCCAGAACTGGCTATCAGGACGGCCAGCCGCCACTTACCAACAACTTCCCGCTGGATACCGTGAACTGGTCTAATGCCTTTCCGTCCTCGCTGAGAAACAGCTATCAATTCAAGCTAAATCATGGCTACTACGGCTTCTTTCTGCAGGATCAGTGGCGGTTAACGCCTAAGCTCACATTTAACTATGGTGTTCGCTACGATTTTGAAACCGGCTTGGATCAGCAGATTGACTCATATTGGAAGGCGGTTCAGCCAAGAGTTGGGCTTGCCTATTCCCCGGATAACAAAACCGTAATTCGCGCCGGGGCCGGACTCTTTTTCGACCGCAATAACATGACCTTCTTTTTCATCACCGGGAACCAGAAGACGATTCCCGGGTTTTTGCCGGGGATAACTCTTCCACAGGTTCGCAAGGGTGCCGAGACGGGGGGTTGGCAATTGAACCTTGCCAGCGCACCGGGGGTCGTACCACCACCCGTAAACTGCAGTGTTGGTCCTTTTCTTCCGCCCGGCTTGCCGTGTTTCTCAAACGCAGCCGACGTTGCGCAGTTCATACTGACAACGGGTACGCTACCTAATGAATTCCTGCAGGGTACCTGTGACCCTGCAACCGGACAATTTACCTGCTTCGTAGGGGCGGGAGGTATGGATCGCCACCGCAGCAAGCTTCCTTATGCTACCCAAGCGAGCTTAGAGATAGACCGCGAAATCGGTAAGGGCTTAACGCTTGACGTGGGATACCTAATGGTGCAGGCCCATCGGTTAGTCCTGGGAAATGGGCTCAACACGGCATGTCCAGTGGGCACAAGTAAGCCCGGCAATCCCTCGATAGCCCAAGGGTGGCTCAATCCCAACAGCACTACGAGCAACTGCGAAGGCACTCCACAACTGCTCGTCGGCAAACCTTACTTCACCGGCCCTCCGAACTTCAGCGGGCAGGAATTCCCCAATGGTGGATTTCTCGATTACAACTTCAATGTCGTAAATGCCATTTATCACGGTTTGACGGTTCAGGGTATCGAGAGGCTCGGCAAGTATTTCAGTCTCAATGCCAACTACACCTTCTCGCATATCATCGACAACGGAAACTTCACAACCTTCATCAACTTGCCACAAAATCAGTTTGACAACATTTCCGAGCGAGGCAATTCGAACCAGGACGTGCGTCACCGATTTGTCACGAACTTCAGCGCATCCACACCCAAACGCGGTTTTCCTCTGGGCAGAAACTGGACCTTCAGCAGCATTATCACGATTCAAACGGGCCGGCCCTTCACTACTTTCGAAGGTGGCGATGCGAATGGAGATACCAATCCTGTAACAGATCGGGTGGGGCTCATTGGCCGAAATACATACATCGGTGACCCGCTTCGTACTTGGGACCTGCGGGTTTCTCGCAGCTTCCAAATGACGGAGCACTTGAGGGCTGATTTCATGTTTGACGCCTTCAATGTGCTGAATAGGCAGAACGTGGACGAAGTATTCAGTGTCTATGGTTCTCCAGTATTCTGTGGGGCTGTCCCCAGACGCTTTCGCGATGATGCTTCCCTTGCAATTCAGCAAGGGCAGTCGGCGTGTCCGACCGAAGGCGAGTTGGTCGCTGCCGGTCAGATTCCGCCAGAGGTTGCCGCCGGACCACCGTTTCGTCCACCGCAATTCGCTGTTCCCGGATTTCCAAATTCGAATTTCGGCGTGCCTCGCACCATGCTCAACCCGCGGCAGTTACAGTTTGTTGTCAAGTTTTCGTTTTAGCAGTCGGCGGCAAGATCTAGAAGCTCTCCAACTTGCCCGCTTGTGGGTGAGGAGAAGGCAGAATGTAGAGATTCTTCCGGCTCGCTTCGCTTTGCACCAGGATGACGGCGGATTCATTCGGCAAATCAGCGAGCCCGCCCTACGTTTCCCACTTCCAGTCTTGGCATCGTCGCCTCAGTTCAGTCTTGAGCAGTTTGCCCGTGGACGTGTGCGGCAGTTCGTCCACAAAGACGAATGCGTCGGGCACCTGCCATTTCGCGAACTTGTCCGCGAGGAACTCGCGCAGTTCTTTCGGTGCCGGTTGTGCCCCGTCCTTCGCGACGATAAAAGCTACTGGCCTCTCCTGCCACTTTGGGTGTGAGACGGCGATTACAGCTGCTTCCCGCACGTCGGGATGGGCCACCAATGCATTTTCCAGGTCAAGAGAACTAATCCACTCTCCTCCCGACTTGACCAGGTCTTTTGTGCGATCCGCGACTTTCAAGTATCCGTGCTGGTCGAGCACACCGACGTCGCCGGTCCGAAGCCAGCCGTCATCGGTCCACTTATTCTTTTCTTCCGGCAGGTTGTAATAGCTCGAGGCCACCCATGCACCGCGCAGCTGGATTTCGCCCATGGTCTTGCCGTCCCTCGGCACCTCACCGTCCTCGCTCACGATCCGGAGCTCGGTCAGCGGCGTGGGAATGCCCGCCATGGCTGTGACTGCATACTTCTCCTCGTCGGACCAACTCTGCATATATGCCTTGAGCTGATTGGTAGTGGCTTCAGGACTGCTCTCCGTCAGCCCCCAGCCCTGGATCAGTCGGATGCCGTACTGGTCCAGCTTGCGAATCAGCGCCACTGGCGGCGCAGCCCCGCCGACCAAAACTCGCATAGGCAGCAGCTTCCAGCGTCCAGGGTTCTTTTCCAGGTTTTCAATGACGTTCAGCCAAACTGTTGGAACGCCGGCCGCGACCGTCACATTTTGGGTTTCCATGAGTTCCAACAGACTCTCCGCATCCAGATGCGGCCCAGGAAGAACCAGCTTGCAACCCGTCAATGCGGCGGAAAAGGGCAGACCCCATCCGTTGACGTGAAACATCGAGACGACGGGCAAGAGGACGTCGTTGTGGCTGATAGCGAAGTTGTCTGCGGTGGTCTCGATCAGCGTGTGCAGCACGACAGAACGATGGGTGAAGACGACGCCCTTCGGCCTGCCTGTTGTCCCGGAGGTGTAGCACATGGAAGCCGCTTCGTTTTCCTCCAGGTTGGGATAGTCAAATTGCCCGGAGCTTGCGCTGATAAATTCCTCATAATTCTCGAAACCCGGCCCCACCGGCTCTGCCGTCAGCGGAACTACTATGACCCTCTCAAATTGGGTTGAGTTCTTCAGTTTCTCGTAGAGCGGAAGGAGGATGTCGTCGACGATGAGAAATCTGTCTGCGGCGTGGTTTGCGATATAAGCGATATCTTGTGGAGCAAGCCTCAGGTTGAGCGTATGTGTGACTCCACCAGCCGCTGGAATTCCGTAATAGGCTTCCAGGTGGGCGTAGTGATTCCACATCAATGTGGCAACGCGGTCTCCGCGCCGAAGCCCGCTCTTCTGCAGCGCTTCTGCCAACGCACGTGCACGGCGGTAGAAATCAGCGTAGGTATATCGGTGAAGGGAGCGATCTGGCAGGCGCGAGAGGACGTCAACTTCGGGAAACAGTTTGCCGACGCGCTCAAGAATATGGATGAGCGTCAGCGGATAATCCATCATCGTGCCGCGCATGCCATCCCCTTGACTTGCAACTAATCTTGCTATGTTTTTGCCCTTGGCGATTGAAGCTTTGCCGGAGAGAAAACTTGCAAATTATAACGTACGTTCGATAGAGTCTAGGGCGCGCTGAGCCGTTCATTCTTCCCACATGGCTGCCTCGGAGTATCTGGACGAGAGAATCGAAACCGCCACTCACGAAGAAATTCAGAAACTTCAGGACGCCAGGCTCGCCAAACAACTCGATTACCTGTTTGTGAGATCTGTGTTCTACCAGGAAAAATTCCGCGCTGCGGATCTTCGGCGCGAACATTATCGTTGTCTGGGGGATTTGCAGCGCTTTCCATTCACCACCAAAGAAGAACTTCGTGAGAGTCAGGCGGCCTTCCCGCCGCTGGGCAAGCACATAGCCGCTGATTTAGATGACATCATCCGCGTACAAAGCTCCACGGGGACGACGGGAAAGCCCAGCTTCGTCGGGCTCACGCGGCGCGATGCGGAGGTTTGGACGAAAGCCACGGCCCGATCTTTCTATACGCAAGGCCTCCGGAAGCCGGACATCGTGATCCACGCTGCCGGGCTCACACTGTTTGCCGGCGGCCTTCCGGTGAAAGACGCGATTGAATTCGCCGGCGCAATGTTTGTTCCCATCGGCACCGGGGCTTCGGAAAAGGCGCTGTACGCGATCCAGTTGCTGAAGGCGAATGCCATGCACTGTACGCCCTCCTACGCTGCGTACTTTGCGGATTGGGTGCGGCGCGAGGCCGAGATTGAGCCTCGAGAACTCGGGCTGAAGAAGATTTTCTGCGGGGCTGAGCCGGGAGCGGGCATTCCGGCTGTGCGCGCAAAGCTGCAGGCGGATTGGGGTGCACGGGTGACGGAAGGGCTCGGCAATGCTGACATGGTGCCCATTATTTTCAGTGAGTGCCCGGATCAGTCGGGCATGCACTTCAACGTGCCCGAATACGTGTTCGCGGAAATCGTCGATCCGGAGAGCGGAGAGAGTTTGCCGATTGAGACCGGCGTCACCGGTGAACTCGTCTATACGAGCCTGGAGCGGGAATGCGTGCCTTTGCTAAGATTCCGCACACGCGACCGGGTCACGGTTCTGGGCACTGAGTGTCGGTGCGGGCGCACCGGCTTCAAGCTGCGCTGCGTCGGGCGCATGGACGACATGCTCATTGTGCTCGGGGTCAATGTGTTTCCATCCGCCGTAAAGGACGTGGTTTCCGGGTTTCATCCCCAGACCACGGGAGAGATTCAGATCGTGCTTGATGAGCCGGGGCCGAAAGTCGCCCCTCCGATGAAAGTGGTGGCGGAATACGCGGATGCAGCGTGCGATCTGACCGCCCTGAGAACGGAAATCGAGCGCAAGATTAAAGCCGTGTTGACGGTGAGTGCCTCGGTGAATTTGGTTGCACCGGGCACATTGCCGCGTTATGAGATGAAGGGACAGCTAGTGAAGAAGGCGTACGAGAATAAAGTCGCGGTGTAGAGCAAACTGCCGAGCTCGGTTGGGCGGGCGAGACGCCCGTCCCCAGATGGGCTGTCACGTCTGATCTGATGATCACCTTTCCTACCAAGCCCGAACCAATATCAGTCGATCCTGCACATGCTGCAATCATGGTTGTCGATATGCAGAACGCCTTTGCCTCAAAAGGCGGGATGTTCGATCTATCCGGCATCGATATCAGCGGCGCACGGCACGTGATCGAAGTTCTGAAAGAAGTTCTGGAGACCGCGCGGCACACGGGTTTTCAGGTCGTCTACCTGCAAATGGGATATGACGCGAAACTAACCAGCAGCGGTGGCCCGGAATCTCCCAATTGGCACAAAGAACTTGCGCTTCTGCTGATGCGAAAGCGTCCAGAGCTGAAAGGCAAAGTGCTCACCGAGGGGCAGTGGGACTGGGAGGTTGTGGAAGAACTCAGGCCCCATCTGGAAGACCTGGTCGTGAACAAGACGCGCTACAGCGGTTTCTGCGGAACGCCACTTGATTCGATGCTGCGCACCCGCAGCATCAAGACTCTGCTCTTTACGGGTATTGCAACCAACGTTTGCGTTGAATCCACGCTGCGCGACGCATTTTTCCTCGATTACTGGCCAGTGCTGTTGCATGACGCTACGATGCAGGCCGGCCCTTCCATGCTGCAGGAAGCCACAGTTCGCAACGTGGAAAATTATTTCGGGTGGACTCTAACAGCCGCAGAATTCGTGCAAACGGTGAACGCGAACATGTTACGAGGCGCTCGTGTATAACGTCGATATCGATGTTGGCGGCACGTTAACCGACGGAATTTTCAGTGATGGTGATCGCGTGGTGTGCGCCAAAGTCGATTCCACGCCACACGATCTCACGGTCTGTCTGTTTGATTGCCTCACGCAAGGTGCCGTGCAGCTCGGCTTCTCCGACTTGTCAAATTTTCTCGAGCAGGTTGAACTTCTGCGCTGGTCAACGACCATCACCTCAAATGTGCTAGCAGAGCTGCGAGGCCCGAGAATCGGACTCATTGTCAGCCGTGGGCACGAGAGAGACCTTTACGGCGCACAGCAATCCAGCCCGATTCTGAATCGCGTGGTGAATGAGAATAACGTGATCGGGATTGATGGACCAGACGGCGCCGCCATTCTGAAGGCAGTCCGTTCACTGCTGGAGAACGGGGTGCGGCGGATTTGCGTGAGCCTGCAAGGGACGTTACAGAATCCCGAGCAGGAGCATCACATCAAGCGAATCATCGACGAACAATATCCCGACCACTTTCTGGGCTCGGTCCCCGTTCTGACGGGAATTGACATTTGCCAGAACACTGACGACATGACTCGTACCTGCTACGCCGTAATCAACGCGTATACCCACAGCGCATTGGCGGCGACTCTTTTCAAGGCCGAGGATGAACTGCGCTATTCGCAGGGATATTCGCGCGCATTTCTGATCAGCCACATCAATGGAGGCGTTGCCGGAGTCTCGAAAACCAGAGCCATCGACACGATGGAATCCGGACCGGTTTTGGGACTCTACGGCACAAGGTACCTGGCAACAATTTACGGCCTGAAAAATGTGATTGCGTTGGATGTCGGCGGCACGACCGCGAAAGTCGGAGTTATTCAGAACGGCGAGCCTGTGTATTCGCAGGAAAGCGATCTGTTTGGCATTCCGCTGCGCGTCAGCCTGCCGTACTTAAGATCAATCGCTCTCGGCGGAGGCAGCGTGGTGAAGCGCACCGGCGAAGGCGTGCAACTTGGCCCCGAGAGTATGGGTTCATTTCCAGGGCCGGTTTGTTACGGGTTGGGAGGAGACAACCCAACTCTGACGGACGCTTTCCTTACGGCTGGACTGATTAATCCAGAGTATTTTCTGGGCGGCGCCAAACAGCTGGACCTTGACGCGGCACGCAAGTCAATCGAGAGCGTCGTTGCAAAGCCTTTAGGACTTTCAGGCGACGAAACCTGCCGGGCAGTGATTCATCGCGCGCATGACATGGTGGCGGAGATGATCGCCGCGGCCAGCCGGCAGTTGAAACAGGACTTGTCTGATCACGTTCTTTTCGCTTACGGGGGCAACGGCGGCCTGTTCGCCTGCGGTGTCGCCGAGCGGTCGGGTTTAAATGACGTGTACGTGTTTGCTCTCGGCCCTGTGTTCAGCGCTTTCGGTTCTTCGGTCTCAGACATCTGCCACGTATATGAGCGTGGGTTTCATCGTTACCTCGGGGAAGATATCAATACCAGCTCATTGAACCGTGTGATCGAAGAGATGAAGGCAACCGGCATCCGCGACTTGTTGGGAGAGGGTATCAAGCCGGACAATGCAGTGTTCTCCGTGGAACTGGAATTGACAAGGCCTGATGGTGCGAAGATCCAGGCCAAATGTCCGCAACTGCATTTCGTCAGCGCGGACGAGCTGCGTCGCAAGCTTGGCCCGGGTTTCTCCCAAGGGGAGGCGAGTATTGAGCTGGTCCGCATGCGTGTGAGCAAGGCGATTTCAAAACCCGCGCTGGTGATGAGCGAATCAGGCCCGGAGGATCCCAGCCCGGCTTTCGTCATCGAACGAGCAGTCGCATATGGCAGCCAGGGAAGAGCCAAAGTTTACAAATGGGAGTCCCTGAAGCCCGGCAACAAGCTCCAGGGCTGTTCGATCCTCGAAGCTCAGAACAGCACATATTTTGTTCCCGAGGGCTGGAATCTGGAAATCGATCAGTACGGCAACGCGCAACTCACCTGTGCTGCGGATCGGGTTTCGAATAATCTGACACACGCGACTTTGCAGGAGTCTCGAGCCTATGGCCGACAAAGCTGATCTGCTGCGCATCACCGAATATCTCGATCTCGATCTCGGCCGGGAGCAATGGCACTGTAACCGCTGCGGGCGTGCGCTGGGACCCGCGCGTGAGAATTACAAGAAAGGCTGTCTGATCTATGACCGCGATCCGCGAGAGATTCATCCTGCGATCGTGGAAGGACAATACAGTTTTTCACCTGATCCACTCTGGGTTCGCATCGTGGAGTTCTACTGCCCAGGCTGCGGCACGCAGATGGAGACGGAATATCTTCCGCCCGGTCACCCTCTTACATGGGACATAGAAATCGATATCGATGCTCTTAAACAACGTGTGAGCAATGGGGAGTTTGTGATCAAGAACCAGCGGATTGAGTCGACACAGTGAATTCGATCGACATCGACGTGGGCGGGACTTTCACTGACCTGGTCTTGAATTTCAAGGACCAGACCATCATCCGCAAGGTTCCCACAACGCCATACGATCTATCGGTTTGTTTTTCCAACGTGATCCAGGAAGGGGCTAAGGCGCTCGGCATGGGCATGGAGACCCTGTTGCCCGAAGTCGACATGATCCGGTACTCGACCACGGTTGCCTTGAACCGACTGCTGGAGCGGAAGGGACCGCGGCTTGGGCTGATAGCGACAGAAGGCCACGAAGATACGACTTTGATCGGCCGTGGCGCGCAGTGGATCGACGGCACTCGCGTGCAGGAGCGCCGCAATCTGAGTGTGCAGAAGAAACCCGATCCCATCATTCCGCGCGAAATGATCGTGGGAGTCAAGGAGCGCGTCGATTCCGCGGGGCGCGTGCTCCGTCCTCTGGACGAGAACGATGTGCGTGAAAAAGTGCGCTATCTGGTCGGCAAAGGAGCGCGGGCTTTTGTGGTTTCGTTGCTTTGGGGATTTCTGAATCCCATTCACGAGAAGAAGGTGAAGGAAATCATCCGCAGCGAGTATCAGGAATTTCACATCGGCTACATGCCGGTGGTGCTTGCGGGGCAGGTTGTGGGCAAGCTCGGCGAATATGAGCGCACCATGGCGGCAATTCTGGACGCTTATTTGCAACGCTCGATGCAAATCGAGCTTTCTACCTGCTGGGACAAGCTGCGAGAGCGCGGTTACAAACGATCGCTTTCCATGATCCAGAGTTCAGGAGGAATCGCGGAGGTCTTCAAAACCGCTGCCAGCCGCACGTTCAACAGCGGTCCAGTTTCCGGACTGATGGGCGCGCACCACATCGCGAAGTCGTTGGGCATTCACAATGTGGTGATGGCTGATATGGGCGGCACGAGCTTTGACGTCGGGCTGGTGGTCAAAGACAGCGTTCGCAGTTACGACTTCCGCCCCATCATCGATCGGTGGATGGTCGGCATCACCATGATCAAGACGCTCTCCATCGGCGCGGGCGGAGGCTCGATTGCGCGGCTCAACAAGCTGCTGCGCAACCGCCTGGAGGTCGGCCCCCGCAGCGCCGGTTCCATGCCCGGGCCAGCCTGCTTTAACCGCGGCGGCACAGAACCTACAGTTACCGACGCTGATGTGGTGCTGGGATATATCAATCCGGACTTTTATTTCGGTGGAAAGCTGGTTCTGAACACGCAAAAAGCGACGCAGTCAATTCGCGACAAAATCGCAAAACCATTGGGGATGGGGGTTGAGCAGGCGGCTGCGGTTATCCGCAAAATTGTTGACGGCAACATGTCATCAGCCATCATGAAGGAAGTTCATCTGCGTGGCTACAGCCCGGAGGAGTTCATTTTATTTGCGGCCGGAGGCGCTGGCGCAACTCATGTTGAAGGCTTCCGCGCGGATATTCCGAAAGTCGTCATCTTCCCATTCTCGCCGGTTTTCTGCGCGTACGGCTCCTCCACGATGGATGTAATGCACGTTTACGAGCTTTCCAAAAAGCTCACCTTGATGGAGCCGGTCACGAACAAGCTCACGGACGAGTTCAGCGCGTTTGACAATGCGGTCGAATCGCTGATCGATAACGCAAAAAAGGATTTAGCAGGAGAAGGCCTGGATCCTGCGGAGGCGCATTACGTGCTCGAACTGGACATGCTTTATGGCGGCCAGTTTCACGTGAAGCGAACATTATCGCCGCTGCTGTTCATGCGCGGCGAAGGGGATGTTAAGTCGATTTGCGACGCGTTTGAAAAGGAGTTCAGCGAGGCCTTCAGTCCCTTCGTGGTGAATCCCGATGGCGGTGTGTTCGTGGAGAGTTTTGTGCTCAAGGCAATTGTTCCCACGAAGAAAGTGAGCTTGTCCAAGCTGCCGCTGCAGGCAAGTAATCCGGACGACGCTTTAAAAGGCACACGCCCGGTGTACTGGGAAGATAAAAAAGATTTTTCTGATACGAAGATCTACGCGTTTGAGAAACTCCGGCCGGGCAATGTGATTCCGGGTCCTGCTGTGGTCGAGGGAGAATACACGACGCTGGTTGTCCCGTTTCCGATGCGCTTTTCCATTGACGAACACGGGCTGGGGATACTGGAGTAGGAGATCATGGCGATACCAACGCTAGCTGAGAAACTGGAGTGGCTGAAACCAGCGCCGGCAACGGAGTTCGAGCTGGAGTGCGCAAAGAATATCCGGCCGGGAGAGTACGAGATCGGCGTCCAGATCACGAATGACATACTGGATGAGGCGATGGAGATTTTCGTGCGCTCGTCGCGCAGTTATTTCGGCGTCTCCGGCGATTCGATGGTCGCGATCTTCACCGCCCAAGGCGATCTGATCAATGGTTCCTGCGGCACGTATCTTCATGCCATCATTCAGCCCATCATCCTCAAATTTATTCTGAAGTATTACAAAGAAAATCCGGGTATTCGCGACGGCGACATCTTTTATACGAATGATGCGCTGTATGGCGGAATTCATAATCCCGACCAGGTCGCCATCATGCCGGTGTTCCACGAACAGGAGCTGATCGCCTGGGCCACGGCAGCTTTGCACACCACGGAAACCGGAGCCATCGAGCCTGGCGGCATGCCGGTGACCGCGAAATCCCGCTTCGAAGAGGGGATGAATCTCCCGCCCATCAAGATCGGCGAAAATTTCAAGCTGCGCAACGATTTTCTGGAGTTCTACTCCGTATACGGATTGCGCGCCCCGGCGATGTTCATTTCCGATCTGCGCGCCCGGTGCACCACCGCGGACCGGGTTCGTGTCCGGCTTCTGGAGCAGATGGAAAAACGTGGAGTGGAATTTGTTGTGGGGCTCATGCGCAAGATGCTCGATGTAGCCGAGGCTGGCGCATTTCAAAAAGTAAAATCCCTTCCGGATGGCACTTTCCGGAGTGTTGTGTTCAATGACGCGATCGGCTGGAGACCATCGCTGGTCCGCGCCTGTTTCCTTACGCTCACCAAACGCGGCGAACGCCTGACCTTCGACTTCACGGGCACTTCGCCCGAGAATCCTTCGTCGTATAACGTGCATACGCAGGCTGTCGTGGGGCATCTTGCTAATTTCATGTACGAATACTTTTTCCACGATCTGCCGATCTGCAGCTCGACTTTTGCTCCGATCGACTTCATCTTTCCGCCCGGCATTCTCCTCAATCCCGACAAACTGGCGGCTACCAGTTGCTGTGTGTACATCGGCATGCAGACACGCTGCGCCACCCACAACTGCTTTGCCAAGATGATGTTCTGTAGCGCTCATAGTTGGTCACAGGTGGCATCCGCTCCCGGAAGCCAACACACGGCGCAAATCTGCAGCGGGCATTCGCAATGGAATCTTGCGGTTTCCGACGTACTTTCTTTTTCGCTGAACACCCAAGGCCAGGGCGGGCGGGCGACAAACGATGGCATGGACGCTTATGGCTTCGCATGGTGTGCGTTCGGGCGCGCGCCGGACTGCGAGCAGGTGGAGAGTGAGCTTCCCTTGACGATTACGCTATCCCAGCACTGGAGGGATTCGTCGGGCCCCGGTAAAAATCGCGGTGGCTCCGGCGCCGTGCAGCAGTGGATGATTCACAAAGTTCCGGCACTACTATCTCTTTGTATGGGGAATGGCAGCAAGGTACCGCTTGGCCAACCGCTTTTCGGTGGATACGCCTCGGCGCCAATCCCGGGTATCAGTGTGAAGAAAGCCGACCTTAAGCAGCGAATGGAACAAGGAGATCCCTTGCTCACGCTCGACCATCGCTCGATATTCGAAAATCGCGATATCAAAGGCGACTGGAAATTCGAACTCATTGCCCGCACGCCTGACATGTATGCGGAAGGCGATCTGTTGTTCGGTTTCAGCGGCGGTGGACCTGGTTACGGCGATCCGCTGGAACGGGCGTCGGAAACCATCGTCGAAGATCTAAAGAAGAACATCATCTCGGAGTGGACCGCCAGAAACATCTACCGCGTGGCGCTCAACTCGGAGCGGAGCAAAGTCGACTTGGCCAAGACTGAAGAACTCAGAGCCAGCGAGCGCCAGGCGCGGCTAGGGCGAGGCCAGCGCTACGACGACTTCATGCAGGAGTGGAGCAAAAAGTCTCCGCCCAAGGAAATTCTGGAGTGGTACGGCTCCTGGCCGGACGCCAAGCCGCTAGCGCCAATTTTCAGGCCCTAACCTTGTGCATGGCTGAGCAGCTCACGCCTCGACGGATAGCGAAAGCCGTGGCCCGGGGCGAGGTCCCTCCGCGTGCCTTACTCGCTCCAATCATCTTCTCGCTGGGAGCGAGGCTTGAAAGCGTTCCGTTGCGCGATTTCTATTCCAATCCGACAAAGATCGCAAATGCCGCACGCCAGATTCGTAACACCTTGAAAGTGGACGCGGTCACCTGCTTCTTCGATCCTTTTCTCGAAGCAGAAGCCTTAGGGTGCAAGCGCCAATGGAATGCTGATGGCTCATGCAGTCTGGCGCGGCTGAAATTTATTAGCACTGACGAGCTGCAAGAAATATTGAATTCCCCTGACATTCTGACGAAAAAGGGAAATGTCCTGGTCGCGTGTGAGGTCGTGCGACGCCTGATCGTTTCACTGAAAGATGAACCTGCCTTAATGGTGCGTGTAACCGGGCCGTTGACGCTCGCGGGACAACTATTGGAGAGCACAGATGTTTCCTCGCTGATGGAAATTCTCCAATTTGCGGCCGATGTCACAGCATCAGTTTCAAAGAGCTTGGTTGATTCGGGAGCCGACATCGTCCTGCTTGTGGAAGATTCGGTTTCGGATATGTCTGCCGAGCTTTGTGAACGGTGGTCCTCTCTTCTCGCCCCCACCATTAACGTTATCCGTTTCTACGAAGCTCTTCCCGTACTTTGCTTCAGTGCATCACTTACCCAGCGGAGTCTCGACCACATCCTGCGCAATCATTGGGAGTGCGCCCTCTGCATGTCCCTCTCCGATATCAACCGACTCCAACCGCCAGTCTCGGCAGACCTTGGTATGGGGATCAGCCTTCCTGCGAGCTTTTTCGCCAGCGCCAATAACGATCCGGAGTTCGACATGGCTTTAATCCGGAAAATGATCCCAGAGCACAAGCTAACTCTTGTTTCCTCGTCCGGCGACCTCCCGTTCACCGATCCGAAGCGCCTGGCCACGGTGCTGGGGACCCTCCGTCAAAGTCTCTCGAAAGGCGTCGCAAGCCTCTAAATGCTTGCTCGGCATAGTGCCTTTAAGTAATATTACAACGAACGTTCGATAGATATGGGTTCCATTTCCGTTAGCTCCGAAGTTCCGCCAGCGCGCCCACTTACTCGCTTTGACCGCCGTTTGGCCAAAATCCTTGAGCATGCAACTTCGATTTTTTGCGAAAAAGGCTATGAAGGGGCTTCCATGCGCGACCTTTCGCGCGCCAGCGGAATGTCTCTGGCCGGTCTCTATTATTACTTCGAGTCGAAAGAGAAACTCCTGTACCTGATCCAAAAGGATCTGTTTACTACGGTGATGGAATTACTCCGTGAGCGGCTGAAGGAAGTTGCCGAGCCTGAAGCTCGTGTCCGGATGTTTATTCTCAATCATGTGGAGTATTTTCTTGCTAAACCTAAAGCGATGAAAGTGCTTTCACATGAGGATGACGTGCTCCGTCAGGAACTGAGTACTGAGATCGTTGCTCTCAAGCGGCAGTACTATCACTGCTGCGCCGATCTCGTGGAAGCACTCAAAGCCGAAAGGAATTTGACATTTAATTCGCGCGCCGTGGTAATGAGTCTCTTTGGGATGATTAACTGGCTGCACACCTGGTATAACCCGCGAGTTGACGGGACTCCTCGCTTCTTGGCAGGCGAGATCGGCGACATTTTTCTCCGGGGCGTCTACTCCTGCGATAAAGTTCCTGAGCGACGCGTTTACAGCTCCTAGATCTCTTCGGTTGTTCAAGTTGCGAGGCTGACCGGAACTTTGATCACTGACTGCCACATTCACATTCAGCCTCTGGAAATGTTTCAACCCCGGGCGCTGGAACTACTCAAGAAAAAACGCCCCAATTTCGATCAGATTGTCGAGTTCTGCCGGTCGCCCAAATCATTTCTGAAGTATCTCGATTCCGCCGGGGTGGATCGGGCTGTGCTCATCAACTATGTGGCTCCCGAGGTAATCGGGTTCACTGCTGCCGTGAATCAGTTCATCAGCGATTACACCAAAGAAAATGCCGGCCGCCTCATTCCCTGTGGAGGATTGCACCCCCGCCACACGGGGAACATTCTGGCGGACATCGAACAGATCCTGCGGTTGAAGATTCGCGTGATTAAGATTCATCCGCCGCATCAGTTGCTCTTTCCCAACGATTATCTGAATGGAGTGAAAGAGCTGGAGATGATTTATCGGGCTGCCGAGGCCAATGGCCTACCGGTGATGTTCCATACGGGAACCTCGATTTTTGTCGGCGCTCGCAACCGATACGGGGATCCGATTTACCTGGACGATGTGGCGGTAGACTTTCCCAAGCTGAAGATCCTTCTCGCACATGGAGGCCGGCCGCTATGGATGCACACCGCATTTTTCCTGCTGCGACGGCACCCTAACGTTTACCTGGATATTAGCGGCATCCCACCCAAGACTCTGCTGAAATATTTCCCTCGACTGGAGGAGATCGCCCACAAGACTCTGTTCGGCACGGACTGGCCCGGGCCAGGGGTCCCAGAGATCAAAAAGAACTTGGAGGACTTCCGTGCCTTGCCGTTAAGAGAGGAAATCAAGCAGCAAATCCTCAGCAAGACAGCTCTGAGCATTTGGCCGACATAGGGATTTCGTGGGTGTACTTACAAACGCGACGTCAGGGTAAGT
>QIAA01000058.1 GCA_003224905.1 Acidobacteriota bacterium | reverse complement strand
GTGGTTTCTGGGCTTTCCAGGTTGAAGATGGAATCTTTGAGAGGTCCTGCAACAGCCAGCATTCGTGGCTTCACGGTTAGCGCCTCAGTCGCCGCCTCCGTTTACCACAGGGAAGCAGCCTCGGCAACGTGCCCCGCTTCTTTGTTCCACTATCCGAACAGATAGGGTCATTTAACCTTTCGGATAGTAAATATGCTCTATCAAACAAGCCGTGATCTGCCACGAAACATTAGAAGTTCAATGAATTCATGGGAATAAACTAGACCCACGGTTTGTTATTGCCATACAAAAAAGTTGGCGAAACACGTGCACTTTGCTTTAGCGGTTCTTGCCTGGCAAAGCGATGGGGGAAGCGCTTTCGAGCAGTTCCGGCTGGGCATCACTATTGGGGACCTGAGGTTACCCCTCATCGGGTCCCCAATTAATTTTTGCCCGCGCATTGTACCGCATTCATCTGCTGGCAACGAGTTCTTCCGTGCCGGGAAGCTCTTTTGTCTCGACAGCAATGCCATCCCGAAAACTTACGGTCCTCCCTGAAATGGCAGGGACACGCTCGCCCGGCACAACGATTCCGACCAGATTCAACGGATCGGCCGCGGAAATTGTCACTACTTCTCCGGTAGTTGCCAGCTTGCGGGTGGCGCGTAGAGACTCTACCGCAACGGGCAGGGCGAACTGTTCGCCCAGAAATCCGTCGGTAAACCGACCGCCTCGAATTTCCCCGCGGTCTTCCAAACGGCGGAATGCCACCTGCAGCTCCCGCCATTTCGGCAAGTTAGCCTCACGGGCCAGCAAGTCCCGAAAGACCACGCCATAGCGCTTGAGCAGCATCCAGCAGGTGGCTTCGACGGCTTCGGTGCGATCCGCGGCTTGATCCGTGTAGAGCAGCGCCCATCGACCTGCGCTGTGGCGTGGGCGGGCGGTGCGACCAGAGCCTTGACCGGCACGGCGCTTGGGATCGATGAGTGAGCGCAGGTTGTCGTAACCGTCAGCAGTTACAGTGCCTGCTGCTACGAGTTCCCAAAGCGCAGTTTCGATTTCTGACTTCAGCTTGCCCGTGCCACGGACAATATCCGCAAAGAATGATGCCCCGCGCTGGCGCAGGAAATCGAGCACCTGCCGGGCTCCGTGGCTCAAACCCCGTGCCTCGGGCTGGTCGGCTACAGGATTGTGCGGTGTCATCCAGTCGGCTTCCTCGCGCACAAAAAAGGTGATCGGCGCGACGCTGGTGGGAATCACCCGTCGCTTACCGGCAGCCGAATCTTCGAGTGTTGCTGGATGCGGAGACAACCGTCCCCAGCCGACTACGCCGGTCAGGCAAAGCTGGTCCAGCCACTTGGGGTCGTAATTCGTGACGCGTCGGGAAAGGACTTGCCGCTCCCAGGCATTCGCCGGAATTTCAAATCCTTGCAGTTGACGAAGGACGTCGAGCAGGGCGCGCTCGCCCTGGACCTGGGTTCCGGGCGCGACATGCTGCCACCGTAAGAGCCAGCGCATGAACTGTGCCGCAGTCACCGGCTCGATCTGCTTGCGCAATGTGGCAACCGTTAGCCGGTGAATGCGCGCCAGCAGCCGCCGCTCGCACCACTCCGTTTCAGCGGGTGCAGTCTGGTTTGGCACGAGCGCCCGCATTGCGCCATTCGTGAAGCTGCCGCGCAAAATCGCTCCGCTCGCCTCCAAGCGCAACAGAGTTTTTTCGATTTCTGATGAAGGCAGGCCAAGCAGCGCCCCTATTTGCGACGCAGTAGTTGGTCCGAGGTGGGCCATCCAGCCAGTGAGCATGGATAGAAGCGCATCTTCGCGCGAGGTAACGTGGGTTTCCACTTTTGACAATTCACGCTCAAATCTTGCGTCCGGAAAAAGCGTGGCGAAGGCCTTCGCCCTTTCCGCAGCCACCCAGTAGACATAGCCGTCGCTGACCGCCGTGGTGGCCCTGTTCTGACGGACGAGATTCTCAAAGAAGAAGCACCATTCGAAGGCGGAACTGTGTTCGGGTAGGCGGACGAGAGCGTTCGCCTCAGTGTGGGCCGGAGCAGGGATTAGGGTTTTAGTTGCCATTTCCGGTAGTGCGATCAAAGTATGCAAAACATCGTGCAGCTCATCCGCATCCCGCACATGCGGCCAGGCCTCTTGCCGCACTTGCGCAATGGCTGCCGGATCCAGCCTGCCCACCTCCTCCAGCACAGATTCCGGCAGAATCCGCCGCATCTCGACCGCCCGCGCCCGGCGCTCCTCAAGCGGCGCATCATCCAGATAGGCATAAGGATTCGCGTTCAGGATTTCATGCGAGAACTGCGACGGGACCGGTGTGTCCACCGCGATGCAGCGAATCTGGCCGCTTTCCATGCGCCGCAGCAGATCCTTCAATCCCTCCAGATCCATCGCCTCATGGAGTACATCTTTCATTACTTCATTCACCAGTGGATGATCGGGAATCTGAATGTCGCCTGAGATGTTTTCCTGACAGGCGGCCACGTCAGGAAAAACTGAGGCAAGCAGGTCGTCGGAGCGCATGCGCTGAATCTGCGGTGGAACCTTCTTGCCACCCTGAAAGCGCAGCAGCGCCAGGGCCCGGTTTGCGTCCCAGCGCCAGCGCGTGCCGAAGATTGGCGATGCCAGGGCCGCCTGTTCCAGTACCGGCTGCACGCTTTCGGCACTCAGGAAATGAAAGACATCATGCAGCGGAAAACTATGCTGCTCAGCAAGGGCGATGTTGAGACCGTTGTCGGTTGCGGCAGCCTGCAGTTCGAAGTTGAAACTGCGGCAGAACCGCTTGCGCAAAGCCAGTCCCCAGGCCTTGTTGATGCGGCCTCCAAAAGGTGCGTGGATCACCAGCTGCATGCCGCCGGCTTCATCGAAGAAACGCTCGGCGATGACGGTGTCCTGGGTGGGAACTGCGCCCAGCACAGCGCGTCCTTGTAATACGTACTCAACTGCCTGCTCGGCGCCGGACTCATCGAGTCCGCATTCTTCCTTCAGCCAGGCGACGGCTTCTGCAACGGCGGGTTGATTTTGAGAAACTCCGACCGGAGAAACGTTGGGAAGCATCTCGCTGATCTGTTTTCGCAGGTCAGCAACGTGTGCAGAAAGTTCTTGTGTTCGGGCTGGTGCTTCACCCAGCCAGAACGGGAGCGTCGGCGGCGCTCCATGGGCGTCTTCAACCAGCACACGCCCGGACTTGCTCTCGACTCTTCTGATTCGCCAAGAGGTGTTGCCCAGCAGCACGATGTCGTCACGGTTACTCTCGACCGCGAAATCCTCGTCCAGCGTTCCAACAACGGTTCCCTCCGGCTCGGCGACCACGGTATAGAGAGCAGTTTCGGGTATGGCCCCACCGCTGGTAATCGCGGCGAAGCGCGAGCCGCGCCGGGCGCGGAGCTTGCTATTCACGCGGTCATGATGAAGGTAAGCTCCATAGCGTCCTCGCCTGGCGGCAATGCCTTCGGAAAGCATCTCGACAATGGCTTGAAAAACTTCTCGCGAGAGCTGCCGGTACGGATACGCGCGGCGCAGTAGATTGAACAGTTCATCCTCGTCGCATTCCTCGGTTGCACAGGTGGCGACAATCTGCTGCGCCAGAATGTCGAGCGGCGCATCGGGGATCATCAGCCGGTCAAGATCGCCCAACCGGATCGCTCGCACCAACGCCGCGCATTCGAGCAGATCATCTCGCGTGGTCGCGAAGAAGCGCCCCTTGGAAACTGCACCACGCCAGTGACCGGAGCGCCCAACACGCTGCAAGGCGACGCCGATAGCACGAGGCGAGCTGATCTGAATGACCAGGTCCACGGTGCCGATATCAATTCCCAGCTCCAGCGAGGCCGTCGCTACCAGAACTTTGATCTGTCCTTCTTTCAGCTTCTTTTCCGCCGCAAGACGCAGCCTGCGAGACAGGCTGCCGTGGTGCGCAGCAACGTTCTCTTCACCCACGCGTTCGGCAAGATTGTGTGCTACCCGCTCCACCAGCCGGCGGGTATTGACAAACACCAGAGTGGAGCGGTTCTGATGCACAAGTTCCGCAACCCGGTCGTACACTTCGTCCCACATTTCGTTCGTCGTGATCGGCCCGAGTTGCGAAGCCGGCACCTCGACCGCGATATCGAGTTGCCGCTTGTGGCCGATATTCACAATCACCGGGTCAGGACGGTCGTTTCCTCTCAGAAAGTGCGCGACTTCTTCGATTGGCTTCTGTGTCGCAGATAGACCGATGCGTACAGGGGGGCGATGGCTTAACGCTTCGAGTCTTTCCAGTGATAAGGCTAAATGTGCGCCGCGCTTGTCGTCTGCCACGGCATGGATTTCATCGACAATCACGGTTTCCACGTCCCGCAAAATCGCGCGGCTTTTCTCGGCGGTGAGAAGGATGTACAGCGACTCGGGAGTAGTCACCAGAATATGCGGCGGCCGCTTCAGCATGGCGCGGCGCTCGTGCATCAGCGTGTCCCCGGTGCGCACCGCGGTGCGAATCTCCGGCATCAGCAGCCCGCGCTCTCCCGCCATTTGCAGGATTTCTCCGAGCGGGACTTCGAGGTTTTTCTGGATGTCGTTGCCCAGCGCCTTCAGCGGCGAGATATAGAGGACTTCGGTCCGGTCTTGCAGATCGCCCGACAGCGCCTTGCACACCAGGCGATCAATGCAGGCCAGAAATGCGGCGAGGGTCTTGCCCGAACCGGTGGGCGCTGAGATCAGCGTGGTTCGCCCGGCCAGGATGTGCGGCCAGCCCTGCTCCTGAGGCTCCGTGGGAGTGCCAAATTTCCTGACAAACCACTCCTGCACGAGAGGATGGGCCCACGCGAGAGAGTCCGAAACCGGCATCTTGATATTCTAATTGGAGCCCGAGACTTTCGCAAAATGTTCGCCTACTACTTGGCCAGGTGTTTTTCTGCGACACGGGGTTGATAGCAGTTGTAATTCTCCAGGTATTTACCGCAAGGCTAGCGTGATCCTGATGGCCTCTTCGATACTTGCGAGGGCCTTGCTGTCCAACCTACCGTAGTACCCGATAAATCGCGAGACCTGAATCGCACGGATCTGCTCAGTTTTAGCCAGGCTGTCCACCTTTAGGCCTCCAGAACCCTTGGGCAGAAATGCGTGACTAGGGTAGGTCCTCTTGACGTTTGACGCATCCGTGACTGGCACGATGACCACTACTGGACTGTTGGCATTGACGGAGTCCCGGCTGACAACCACCACGGGCCTGGTTCCCGCTTGCTCGCTTCCTTCAGTGGGGTCGAGCCGAGCGCTGAAGACGTCGCCGCGAACGGGTTTTGGTACGGGAGTGTTCATCATCGACTTCGCCTACGCAGGCCGCTTCCCAATCACTTCTTTCAAACTCCTTAGCTAAAGCGACGGCGGTGCGCTGGTAGTCTGAATCTTGCGACATGTGCGCAAATGCCGCGTCAATTTCAGATTCAGTGAGTTGTTGCAGTTTCTGTTCAATTGCCTGAACCACGAAATCGTTGAAGCTGGAGGCGGCATCTGATTTTTCCACGGCCGTCTTGGCAAGCTCATACACCCGTCGTGGCAGTCTCACCGTGGTGTTCTGGTACAGCTTCTTGCGGAGTACCGGCATAGCCAAACGATCTCCCATCACTTAGTATGTATCAAATACAGTGGAATGACAATCCATTAAACCTATCATTATTGATATCATAGTGCGTTTGCCACACCAGAGTTTGCATTGAGCGGTGCGCTTATCTAAGCGAGCGGGGGACAAGACAAGGCCCGGGACCCGTCCTGCGGCGTACCCACGCCACGCGTGTTAGTATCAACTCAAACTAGATGAATCTGCAGCACGTCGACATTGTCTTCCAGTTGATTGTGTTTTTATTCGCGATCAGCGTGCATGAGTCGGCGCACGCCTGGATGGCAAATCTTCGCGGCGATCCCACTGCCCGCATGCTCGGACGAATTTCGCTGAATCCCATTCGCCACATCGACCCTCTGGGGACTGTGCTGCTGCCGCTGATTGCCATGTTTTTTCATGTGCCCGTGCTGGGCTGGGCAAAACCTACTCCGGTTGATCCGCGAAACTTTAAGAATCCCGTACTCGATGACGTCCTCACGGCGGTCGTAGGGCCGGCAAGTAATTTCGTAGTGGCCAGTTGCGCAGTGCTTGTCCTTGCGTTGGTAAAACTGTTATCCCCCCTCGGGAAAATTCTCGTAGTTGGGATTCCGCAAGGCTGGATTCCAATGCAGACCGACTCCCTGCTCGTCCCTTTCTGCTTGCTGTTTTATCAAGCAGTGGTGATTAACGTCGTGCTCGGAGTTTTCAATCTCATTCCGGTTCCTCCGCTGGACGGCAGCCACGTGTTCCGGCATCTCTTGCCCACAGGAGCGCTTCGCGTCTATGACGCGATCGGAATGTTCGGACTCTTCGTTTTGGTGTTTTGGGGCGGTGGACTGCTCACCAAGCTGATAAGGCCTGCCATCGCGGTGTTCAACCAGATCCTGATCAAAATCTGATGCCTTCTCGACCCACGCCCAAAAAACGCGTACTGAGCGGCATGCGCTCGACGGGAAAGCTCCACTTGGGAAATTTCGTTGGCGCCCTCGACAACTGGGTGCGCATGCAGGATCAGTACGATTGTTTTTTCTTCATTGCGGATTGGCACGCGCTCACCACGGACTACGCTGATACTTCTCTAATTAACGAGAATTCGGTGGAAGTGCTACTCGACTGGCTGGCCGCCGGTTTGGATCCGGAGCGCTGCACGATGTTCATCCAGTCGCATGTGCCGCAGCACGCAGAATTGCACCTGCTCTTCTCGATGATCACACCATTAGGATGGCTGGAACGGGTACCTACCTACAAAGAGCAACGGGAAAACATCACGGAAAAAGACCTAGGCACGTACGGGTTTCTCGGTTACCCGGTGTTGCAAGCCGCCGACATCCTGATCTACAAAGGCGATTTCGTGCCCGTCGGAGAAGATCAGGTGCCCCATGTCGAACTGACTCGCGAGATTGCCCGGCGCTTCAACATGTTCTACAGCGGGAAGCGCTCTTCAGTGTTCCCCGAACCGCAGCCCTTATTGACTCCAGCCGCCAAGCTCCCGGGAACCGACGGTCGCAAGATGTCGAAGTCCTACGGAAACACCATCCTGCTCACCGATCCTGAGCCAGTGGTCCGGCAGAAGCTGAAGACCATGGTCACAGATCCCGCGCGCATTCGGCGCACCGATCCCGGAAACCCAGATGTGTGCCCCGTGGGCGATCTGCACAAGATCTTCAGCGACCGGGAAACCATCGCTAAAGTCGATGTGGGGTGCCGCTCGGCGGGAATCGGATGTATCGAATGCAAGAGCTGGGCTGCCGATGCGCTGGTTAGCATCTTGAATCCCATGCAGGAGCGCCGGAAGAAATATGAGGAAAATCCTCGGCTCGCGTGGGATATTCTGGAGTCAGGCTCTGCCCGGGCCGGCAAAGTTGCAACAGCTACTATGAGTGAAGTCCGGGACGCCATGCATATGTCCCTGGACTACGAAGCTCCAGGCAATGCGCAAGCGGCAAAATGACTTTCGCCAGTACGATGCCTGAACCACTGAAACTCGATCCTGAGAATGCAGCGCCCGCGCTGGCAACGGTGCCTGCGACTCATGCCGCACAGGACAAAAAGGAAAAAGAAAGTGACTTCCCATTTGCCGTCGAGGTAGCCGAAGTCTACCAAGGGCCACTCGATCTCTTGCTCGACTTGATCCGCAGGCAGGACATCAACATTTACGACGTCCCAATTGCGAAGATCACCGCACAGTACCTGGCTTACGTCGAGAAATTGCGGGAACTGGACGTGAATGTGGCGGCCGATTTCATTTATATGGCTGCGCTGTTGATTCACATCAAATCGAAAATGCTGCTGCCGCGTGACCCGGACGCACCTGCCGATCTGCAGGACGACCCGCGTTCGGAGCTTGTAAATCGTCTGCTGGAGCATGAAAAGTTCAAATCCGCGGCTCAAATGCTCTTTCAAAAACAGCAAATTGAGGAGGCAGTTCGCACCAACCCCGCGATCCGTGAATTCATGGACGCTGAGGGAACTGAGCCGGAAATGGCAGCCGATGTCATTGACCTGGTAAAAACGTTTCAGAAGATTCTGGAACGCGCGCGTTCCCGGCCACTCCTCGAAGTTGACGAAGAAGCCGTTACGGTGGGCCAGATGATTGAGTTCCTGCGCCGCCGCCTGGCGCTCGAGGAGCGTCCGATTTATCTGAATCAGCTTTTACAGAGTTTAAATTCGCGGCAGTCGCTGGTATGCATGTTTCTGGCGCTGCTGGAACTGGTTCGACTGCAAGCCATCCAACTGCGGCAGAATCGTTTGTTTGGCGAAGTCCTCGTCCGCAAGCACCAGAATTTCGATGCGCTTTTGGCAGAACCGACGTCGTCGGCACGAGATGATTGGAGATAGAGAATTACCGGTTCCTGTGTTGAGTAGCCACTAGCTTTCTATGAGTCTTAAGGCCAAGCTCGAAGCAATTGTCTACGCGGCGGAAACGCCCATTACGCTGGATCACATCGTGCAGCTCGTAAGAGAGTCCGTCACTGCCGAAGGAGCTGATACTGAAGCAGAGGTCCGTGCCCGCGTACGGCTCGCTTTGGAGGAACTCGTAATCGATTATTCCACCTCGAGCCACGGTATTGAGATCCGACAAGTGGCGGGCGGATATCGGATGTCGTCGAAACCGGAGCATCATGACCTGCTGCGGGAATTCGCGAAGAGTCTGAAACCGCCGATTCGATTGTCACTGCCGGCACTTGAGACACTGGCCGTAATCGCGTACAAGCAGCCCGTCACAGTTCCGGAGATCAGCGAGATTCGTGGAGTGGATTCCAGTGGTGTCATCGCCACTCTGCTGGACCGGAAACTGATTACAACCGCCGGGCGGAAAACTGTCATCGGGCGTCCGATTTTGTACAAAACCACTAAGGAATTCCTCCTGCGGTTCGGGCTCAAGGACGTCTATGAACTACCCAGCATGGAGGAATTCGAAAAACTGGTCGCGGAGTCGTTTCAAAGCGAACTGATGCCAACCACGGAGACTCCAGCACAACAACTTATCCCTTCGTCATCCCCGGAACTGGCAACTGATTCCGGCAGGGGAGAGCACATTCCTTCTGACGCTGAAGAGTCTAGTTCACAAGACAAATTCGCCGTCGCGGAACAAAATCCTATAGGGGAAAAGGATCCCGCGGCCTGACGTTGGTTGTCAGTGCGTCCTCTGTGTATCTCAGTGTCCTCTGTGGTAAAAATCTCCACAATGCCTTTCCAGCGTCTTCAGAAAATTATCGCCGCAGCCGGTATCGCCTCTCGTCGTAAAGCCGAAGCTCTGATCACTGCAGGAGTGGTTTCTGTAAACGGACAGCTCGTCACAGAACTCGGCGCCAAAGCCGATCCCGAGCGCGACCACATCCGCGTGAATGGCAAATTGCTGCGCGGTGCACAGCGCCCCATTTATTTGTTGATGAACAAACCTAAAGGATACGTGACTACGGTCAGCGATCCGGAAGGGCGGCCAACCGTGATGGATCTGCTCCGTGGCGTCAGTGCGCGTCTCTACCCGGTCGGCCGGCTGGATTATGGCAGTGAAGGTCTTCTCCTGTTGACTAATGACGGTGACCTTGCCGCCAAGCTGATGAAAGCATCGTCGCGCGTTCCCAAGACCTATCTGGTAAAGGTGGCAGGAATCCCGGCGACAGAAAGCCTGGCAAGGTTGCGAGCGGGAGTTTTCATCCCGTCAGACCGAGGCAGGCGAACAAAAACCGCGCCAGCTAAAATCCGGCTTATTCGTGAAGCAGACAATCCCTGGTACGAAGTCGTCCTGACAGAGGGCAAGAATCGTCAGATTCGGCGCATGTTTGAGGAAATCGGACACCACGTAGAAAAAATCAGGCGTGTCCGTTACGGACCACTGGAACTGAACGTCCCGCCGGGAGAATTTCGCCGTCTCGTGCCGAAAGAGATTGCCCGATTGCAGTCGGCGGTGAAGTGACGAGAAACCTAACTGGGGATCATTGGCAACCGGGCTGCGCCATACAATCCAGCATCGCTACCCAACAGCGCCCTAGTCACGATGGTTTTTGTCGGACCGCCGGGCTCTACCTGCGCGGATGCCCCTTGGCCTCCTGACAAAGATCCTTCCGGCGCCGTTGCGGCATAAACCATCGAACGTTGGCGCAGCTCCTCGAAGATGAAAGGAGAGAAGGCCTCCCAGGCGCTCGAGACGCCCCCACCGACGACGTACATGGGAAGGTTCAAGGCGTTCACCAGGTCCGCGATCCCGATGCCCAGGGCGCGTCCTACCCGGCCGAAGATTCTCTTGGCCTCCTGATCCCCCTGAATGGCCAGATTGTAGACCGCCTTCGCACTGAACTCCGGGTCTGAGCTGGCGGCGCGATCCAACCCAGGCGCTCGGCCACTCGCGATCGCCTCGCGTGCCATTCGCACCACCGCGGTAGCCGATGCGTACTGCTCGAGGCAGCCACGATTTCCGCAGGGGCAAGGCACGCCTTCCGATTCCACGGTGATATGCCCGAACTCCCCGGCCATACCAGTCATTCCGTGCCACAGCCGGCCTCCCAGCACGATTCCTCCCCCAACACCCGTGCCCAGCGTCAACATGGCCATGTCGTCAGCCTCGCGCGCTGCCCCGAGCCATTTCTCGCCAAAAGCGGCGGCATTGGCGTCGTTCTCGAGAATCACCCGAGTGCCCAGGCGCTGCTCAATCTGCGAGTGCACAGGAGAGTTGGCCCATCCTGGCAGGTTCGGCGACTCCCGCAGCATTCCCGTTTTCATGTCGATAATTCCCGGCACTCCCACACCAATTCCCTGTAGCGAGTAATTCGGCCTGTACTTGTCCGCAAGATGGCGAATCGCATCCGACATTTCGTTGATCACATGATCGCGACCGAGAGCGACCTTGGTGCCGAGTGTAACTTTCTCGAGCAGTACTCCCTTTTCGTCCACGGCTGCGATGCGAAGGTTCGTGCCACCAAGATCCACACCGATCGAGAATTTGAGCATAGGAAAAGAAGAGACTTAGCCTACCACAGCGAAAGTGGGGATTGCGGATTGTTGATTTTCGATTCTTGATCGTTTACTTCTGGCACTTGGGGCAGTAATGGCTGCTTCGTCCGGCGATCACGACCCGCTTGATTAGTGTCTTGCACGTGAGGCACGGTTCACCTTCACGACCGTAAACACGATGCTGCAATTGGAAAAAACCTTCCTCGCCGTCGGCATCCACATAATCTGCGACCGATGAACCGCCGAGAGCAATGGCTTCTTTCAGAACCTCTTTGAGGTTCACGTAAAGTCTCTTCAGATCCTCACGGGTGAGCGAAGCCGCTCGGCGGCGAGGACGAACACCGGCACGAAATAGCGATTCATCGGCGTAAATATTGCCCACACCGCTCAAGAGCTTTTGGTTCAGCAGAGCGCTTTTGATCGGAGTCTTGCGCCCCCGGAAAAGGCCAGTGAACGGCTGTAATTCGATGTCCAGCGGCTCCAACCCTGCGGCTATGAAAGCCGGTGAAACACTGAGGCGCCCGAAACGCCTTGGATCTACAAACCGCAGTTCTCGGCCGGAAGCAAGTGTCACGATTGCGTGTGTGTGCTTTTCGATCTCTACCTCGGGCCGACAAACGAGCATTCGGCCTGTCATTCCCAGATGCACAATCCATTCTGCTTGTGACGGGCTGGCGCCCTTTCGTGACAAAGCGGAAGGTACTTTCAGTCGCGCTCTCGAGCTCCGGGAACCGTCAATCCGTACATTAGCACTGCGTTTGTCTTTTCGCTTTGTCTCGGAAGCCATCGCGTCTGGCGTCCCGTTCCGCACCAGGTCAAATACGATGTGCTTCCCCACGCGCCTGACCCCTGCAATGCGCCTCTTTTCCAGTGTTGCAACGATCTCCGATGCCGCAGACTTCAACGGTTCCGGCTTCTCCCCGAGCCAGACCGACTCGATAATGTCTCCCGTAACCCGACTCGCCAAGCCTCGCGCGATGGTTTCGACCTCAGGCAATTCAGGCATGAATTTAGTTTACAAGCAGGCTGCCGCTTGCAAACTCGGGCTTGGCGCTGCTCACAAAGTGGAGATATCGGCTGCTGCATTCGTACATGTCGCGACCTTGACTTGATCCCGAGGCAGCCCAAAATCACAGTTTGAACAGCTATTTCACATGCAAAACGTGGGTAACTATGCTTGCGACCGTCCAAAATACAGTTAAGACCGTATGGACACGCTCCGCGAAAGCTGAGTACCGTCGATCAACTGGTTATTGTGGGATCAGGTTTCGACCTCCCCTGTCGCTAGAGCCTCAAGCTGGTCGGGTCCCGAGCCGTAAATTGGAATTCTCGGTGTGAGGCTCCTTATAATCCTCTCCGGTAAGCATCCCTATTACAGATTGATCGCAGAAGGGTCTGGAGCGGTTCGGATCGCACCCCCAAAGAGTGCCCCAGCAACGAGTTAGTGCTGTCTTTGGGTGTGGTTTGAAGATTACTCCAACCGCCAAGTGCACGGTCACAGCGATCGCGGGATTAATTCCGGCCACGGCACGGCGTTGGCCCAGCGAGAGACGTTTGGCATGAAATTCGAGCTGTTTGTCGCGACCAGGTATTTGCGTGCGAAACGCCGCCAGGCTGTGATTGGCGTGATCACAGGCATATCTATTGCCGGTGTCGCGGCCGGTGTGGCGTCACTTATCGTGGCGCTCGCGATCAACAATGGATTCCGTCAGGACCTGCAAAGGCGTCTGCTCGGCTCGACATCGCATGTGAATCTGCTTCGGATTGAAAGCGACGGAATCAAAAATTGGCGTGCACTCATGGACGGACTTTCCAAACAGCCGCACGTGATTGCGGCCGCACCCGATATCTACGAACAAGTGATGATCTCCCGCGGGCCGCGAGCGCGTGGCGCCGTGCTGAAGGGCATCATCCCAGCATACGAGCAAAAGGTAAGCGATCTGTTGGAAACCGTAAGAGTGGGTTCGGCGCGGGCCTTAGAAGAAGGTACAGAAGGATCTCAGTCGGGCACTCAGATCCAAGAAAGAACGCCCTTGCAAGAAGGCCGTGAGACAGCAGACGCCGATTCTCTCGAAGCTGTCCAAAATCGGGTGGCCGCCATGCCACCAGTCATTCTCGGCAAGAGTATGGCTGATGAGTTAGGTGCGACGGTTGGCTCTGTTGTGCAGGTGACGAGTCCGCAGGGTGAACTCACGCCGTTTGGCATGGTTCCCAAATACACGCGGTTCAGGGTGGCCGGGATTTTTGATTCCGGGTTCTTTGATTACGACAATTCGTGGGGGTTCATTCGCCTGAGTGATGCGCAACGGCTGTTCGGGTTGGGAGATCAGGTCTCCGTAATCGAGTTCAAAGTGGACGATATCTACAAAGCAGGAGATATCGCACGTCAGATCGAGCAGGCCGCGGGGCCGGGGTTCATGACTACTAACTGGATGGAGCAGAACAAGCCGCTTTTTCGTGCGCTGAGACTGGAACGGCTGGTTACGTTCATCACCATCGGACTGATTGTGTTTGTCGCAGCGCTGAACATTCTGATTTCGCTAACGATGATGGTGATGGAGAAGACGCGCGACATCGCAGTGCTCATGTCGATGGGCACGCGCAAAGCGCAGGTGCGACGAATATTTATCGCACAAGGTGTTCTCATCGGAGTAGTCGGCACCGCTATCGGCTTAGTGCTCGGCTACGTGCTTTCCTGGTTTGGCGGTCACTATCATGTCTTATCGTTGGCCCCGGAGGTGTACTCCATCGATTACGTCCCGTTCGCCCCGAGGACAATAGATGGATGTCTCGTGGCGTTGGTCGCAGTCGCCATTTCGCTGGTAGCAACGGTGTATCCCTCCTGGTCAGCAGCAAGAATTTTGCCTGCCGAAGCGCTGCGATACGAGTAGCCTTTTGCTATAGCGACCTCGCGGGCGTGTTTACTTTCCGTCACACGTACATTCTTTGGCGGTGCATTTCGTCACCGGTTCTTTCGTCTTGTATTTGGCCACCCTCCAGCATTGCCAAAACTCTGCATACAGTTTTCTGCATAGATGCTCCCGGAAATGGAAGTAGAAGGTCGTCGCCTAACTCGTGTTCTAATGAGAGCGCGGTTTCGTAGATGAGCCGAGGAGCCAGCCGCTTGCATCTAAAGGCAAGTGAAGCGATTTTGCAGGTGGAAGGTCTGAAGAAGGCTTTTCGCTTCGGTGAATCCGAGTTGGTGCTCTTTGAAAATCTTTCTTTCCAGGTGGCCAGAGGAGAGATGCTGGCAATCGTGGGCGAGTCAGGAGCGGGAAAGAGTACCTTGTTACACATACTGGGTGCGCTTGATAGAGCTTCTGCAGGTGACGTATACTGCGCCCACTTGCGGTTGAGTTCGCTCTCGGACGACGCCGCTGCCGAGTTCCGGAATCGTGAACTTGGTTTCGTCTGGCAGTTCCACTACTTGTTGCCGGAATTTACGGCGCTTGAGAACGTGGCCATGCCGCTATTGCTGCGCGAGGTTTCGCGGCAGCAGGCGGAGGGAGAAGCTTCGCGGTGGCTGCGGGAGGTGGGATTGGAGCAGCGTTCGCATCATCGTTCAGGTGAACTTTCCGGCGGGGAACAACAGCGCGTGGCGCTGGCCCGGGCGCTCATCACCCAGCCAAAGCTTTTGCTGGCCGATGAACCCACCGGGGACCTTGACAGCCGGACAGCGGACTCGGTTTTTGACTTGATTGCCAGGTTACATCGCGATTACCAGCTAACTTCTCTGATTGCAACTCACAACATTGGTTTCGCCCGGCGCTGTGACCGGGTCTTGCGGCTGCAAAATGGGAGAGCCGAGGAACTCGTCCCAGAGACGCTTGCCGGGTAAACGTTTGGGTTGAAAGTGAAGTAAGACGACGTGCCGGAATGAAACAGAAGGATGATGAGAGTTGCAAATGCGGTGTCTTTAGTAATGAGAGCGGGTTCCGATGTGATGCTCAGGGACTTGGAATCCTTGGCACGAGGATTGCATAATGATCTCAGGACAAGGGGGCTTTCCGTTGACCGGTCGCAGAGTGATCTCCTCCAGGTCTTTGGAGAGACAAAGGGGTAGGTCTTATGTTTGAACGTTATACGGAGAAAGCAAGGCGCGTAATCTTTTTTGCGCGCTATGAAGCCAGTCAGTTCGGGTCTCCTTATATTGAGACTGAGCACCTCCTTTTAGGCCTCCTGCGTGAAGACAAAGCCCTCACCAACCGATTTCTGCGTTCCCATGCCTCTGTGGAATCGATCAGAAAGCAGATCGAAGGGCACACCACGATCCGTGAAAAGGTCTCGACTTCAGTCGACCTCCCGCTGAGTAACGAGTGCAAGCGGGTCTTGGCCTATGCCGCCGAAGAAGCCGAACGGCTATCCCACAAACACATCGGAACCGAACATCTGCTACTGGGCTTGCTGCGGGAAGAAAAGTGCTTCGCCGCGGAAATTTTGCACGAGCGCGGGTTGCGCCTTTCGACCATACGTGAGGAGTTAGCTCGCAGCAGCCAGGAAAAGTCTCAGCCGCAGCGGCAGCGCGAATCTTCATTACTCAGTGAATTCTCTCGCGACCTCACCCAGGCCGCCATGGACACGCAACTCGATCCGCTGATTGGGCGAGAAGGCGAACTGGAGCGGGTGGTTCAGATTTTGTGCCGCCGCACCAAGAATAATCCGGTGCTGATCGGCGAGCCCGGCGTGGGCAAGACTGCTATTGTCGAAGGTCTGGCACAACGCATTGCTGATGGCGAGGTTCCGTCATTTCTTGCCGACAAGCGCATTCTCGCTCTCGATCTTTCTCTAATCGTTGCCGGAACGAAATACCGCGGCCAGTTCGAAGAACGGCTCAAGACCATCATGAAGGAACTGATGGAGTCACAAAACGCCATCATCTTCATCGATGAGTTGCACACGCTGGTTGGCGCGGGGTCGGCCGAGGGTTCCCTCGATGCCGCCAACATTTTGAAGCCTGCGCTATCTCGCGGCGAGATTCAGTGCATTGGCGCTACAACTCCCGGCGAATATCGGAAATCCATCGAAAAAGACCGCTCTTTGGAGCGGCGATTTCAGGCCGTTAAGGTGCCGCCACCGAACGAAGTCGATGCTACCAAGATTCTTTTCGGGATCAAGGATCGGTACGAGAAGTTTCACGCCGTCACGTACACGGATGACGCTATCAATTTCGCGGTATCGCATTCGAACCGCTACATCCCGGATCGCTTTCTGCCCGATAAGGCTATCGATCTGGTCGACGAAGCCGGCGCGCGCGTAAAGCTGCGCCAGACTTCTCTGCCTGAAGAGATCACGGAAGTCCAAAAGCGCATCAAGTTCATCGTCCACCGTATGGAGAACGCCATCGCGAACCACGAGTTCGAGAAGGCGCGCTTCTACTCGGACGAAGAACGCAAGGAGCGCGAGAACCTGCGCGCTCTTCGCGAAAAATACCACCTCGATGAATCCTCCACCGGCGTTGTCGGTCGGGAGGACATCGAGGACGTGGTATCGCGCTGGACCGGCGTACCCATCACATCAATTAAGGAAGAAGAGTCGCAGAAGTTGTTGCGCATTGAAGAAGAACTGCACAGGCGTGTTATTTCGCAGGATAAAGCAATTACGGCGTTGGCGCGGGCGATTCGGCGTTCACGTGCTGGGCTCAAGAGTCCCAATCGTCCAATCGGCTCGTTCCTATTTCTCGGCCCCACCGGCGTCGGGAAAACCGAAGTCGCGCGCACTCTGGCGCAATTTATGTTCGGCACCGAGAAGTCGCTAGTCCGCTTCGACATGTCCGAATTCATGGAGAAGCACTCGATCTCCAAGTTAATTGGCTCGCCTCCGGGATATGTCGGTTACGAAGAGGGAGGCCAGCTCACGGAGCGTGTGAAGCGTGCGCCTTATTCCGTTGTGTTGCTTGACGAAATCGAGAAAGCGCACCCCGATGTGTTCAACATCCTGCTACAGGTCTTTGAAGACGGCCAGCTAACCGACGGCTTAGGCAACACCGTCGACTTCAAGAACACAATCATCATCATGACCTCGAACATCGGCGCGCGGCACTTGCAAAGGCGCGAGGGACTGGGCTTCCAGTCGACCAAAGAAGACATGATCTCGGAGAAGGTCGAGGACCTGGTGAAGAACGAAGTCAAGCGCACCTTTAATCCCGAGTTCCTGAACCGCCTCGACGAAGTCATCATCTTCAACGCATTGAACGAGAACGATCTCATCCAGATTCTCGAGCTCATGGTCAACCAGTTGAACGCGAACCTGGCGCAGAAATCGATTACGGTTACCGTGACCGACGAAGCCAAGAAGTGGATCCTGAACCAGACGCTCGGAGATCGCAGCTACGGTGCGCGTCCGCTACGCCGGGCACTGCAGAAGTACATCGAGGATCCTCTTTCCGAGGCGCTCATTCAGGGCACGATCACCACGCGGCCCGCGTTTATCGAGGTCTTCCTCGAAGGCGACAAGCTGTATTATCGTCCGGTGGATTCGGAAAAAACAGAAGGCGTGCTGCTGTACGAGAATTAGAGCGGACAGAAACTACTATAGAGACGTAGCTAAGCTACGTCTCTACCACACCTTTTGTTTTTAGAACCCGCAGTGGCCTTGCCCCGTATAGGGGTTCCCTTCTAACTCGGACGGCTCCAGTCCTCGAGCTGTATTCCTTTCACCCTCCGGAACACGCGGTCACTTGTCACCAGTACCGCACGCGAGGACAGCGCCTGTGCCGCAATCATCATGTCCAAATTGCCCATCGGTTCACCCCTGCTTTCTAGATCGGCTCGCAATTGCGCATAAGTCTTTGCCGCTTCTGAGTCCCAGGGAACAATCTCAACTCGCAGCAAGAACTCCTCGACTGCAACAGCCAACCTTCCCCGAGAAGGGATTCGCGCGACTCCGAAGCGCAACTCTGCCTCGGTAACTACTGAAATTCCTACCTCCTCCATGGCTCGCGACAGCAGGTGTTCACGCACATGTGGCCTGTTCCCTCTTAGAACGTAGCTGGCTGTGTTTGTATCGAGGAGATAGCGGACCGGCATCAGAACAGCTTTCGTTTCTGTGGCGCTGCGTCCCGGCGGTCAGTAAGAAAATCCTCCGGCACCTCGACCGTCTTCATGAATTCAAAGAAGTCTTGCCACGACTCCGGCCGGCGCGAAAGAATTATGTCTCCGCTGGAAGGGTCACGGCGCACGTAGACCTCCGAGCCTTGAAAACGAAACTCGGCAGGCAGTCGCACCGCCTGGCTGCGTCCATTTCGAAAGAGTTTGGCAACTCGTGGCATAGATCAAAGTATATTACATTTTGAGCTATATCTTGATATAGGCCAAGGACTTGATCGAAGGAGAGACTTAACCGACGCCAACCACACTCCCTGCCCGCTCATCCCATCGCCACGGCACCCGCTTCCCGCGCAAATGCATTCCTCCGATCCAACGATCAATTCCGTTCATGGCAACGTGATCAGCCTTGCCCCTGAGAACCTGACGTCCCGTATCAGTCAGAGCCAGGGTTGAACCGTTGAATCTCCAACTGCTGACTCTTCCGGAAAAGGGCTCTGCGAAATGCAGAAGCGGGTGCTTCGCTTTCACAAAATTCCGCAGCATGTCAAAGAGCAGTACGTCCCCAACTGACTCGCGGATCAACACAGGGCCCACTGCATAAGCCGCTTTGGTCTTCCCGCGAATCTCGATCTGCCGCAACAGTTGCCGTTCCAGCCGCGAAAGGCCGTTTCGCGTGGAAGGGTATTCCTGAAGCAGGCGAACCAGTGCGGAACGAAGCCCGGGAAGAGCACGCGGATTGCTTTTTGATAAGCGGACAAGTCCAGTGGGCGAAGGCTGACGGAATGCTCGCCACGCCCGGTCTGCCAGGCGCATCTGGGCTGACGTTATGGGGCGCCGCGAAGCGAATACTCTAGTTATGTCCTGCGGCGGGAGCTCTCCTCCATGTCGCGCAACCCAAGTGAAGCGTGCCGCTGGCGCGTTTTTCTCGTGAAACCAACTGAGAACCTGTATCAGGCTGAGTTGACACAGGACACAATTACGACCGAACCAAAGCACGATTTTGTCGTAATCGTCATGGGTCTGCAGTACTGCATCCCTCTTGGCGAATTCTGCCTGGCGCTTGCCTCTCGTCCAGAAGCGCGAACGCACCCGGCTTAACTGAGCAAGTGTCAGACCTGCGGGAACTGGCCCAGTGTAGAGCGCGTCGCGCCAACCGAGAATCTTCCCATCCTTGTGGAATCCCGCAACGCGCAATGTTCCGCCGGTTGACTCCCCATCGACGACATGAAGCGTGTTCAATTCCATAAGAAATCGCGCTTGTCCTTCTGCATCCCTGGTGATCGCCGGCAGACGTCGAAAGATTCTACTGAACACATTTACATTGAGCGGCTGCTCGTTTCTGCGTCAGAGCTCATTCGCTTGTCCGGAGCCCATAGGAAATACTTTTCACAAAAAACAGGTATCGTGGAAGTAATCTTTCGGAAATTACCAAAGGACGGTAACTCCTTATAAAATACTGCTAAGCTGCCAGTTTTCTTTTAGTTGGCTCAGATCCGTCCCATTTAGCAGGGAATAACTTTTCTGTTGCGAATCGCGCCTAAGTCTCATATTATCCGCAGAGTTGCTGGTTCCCTCCGGTGGTGTTGGCCGACTGGCAGCTCTCCTGCATCGTAAGTACGCATGAATCCGGGGACGGGTATAGCGAAAGTGAAATCCAGAAAAACTGCCAGCCTCTTCAGCGCCATCATTACCATAATTTTTGTGCTCACTTCCCAAAGTGGAAACGCTGCCAGCGTTAGCACTCGCCCGTTGACCTCAAAGTCAAAATCCCGAAAAGTAACTGAGGCCCCACGCGCCCGCAAGCGCTTAACTCGTCTCGCACGAAGCCGCAGCAGGCGCGTGGTTCGCACTGGCCATCGTCGCCGTCGCTACTACGAACACTTCACCGCGAGTTCCTTTATGGATGATGTCACCGAAGGGGACATCACTGCCGGTGAGGATCCGATCGTTCGGCAGGCGGCCATCGATGCTCTCGGGCAAATGAATGGTACCGTCCTTGCTATCGAGCCGACCAGTGGCCGGGTTTTGGCCATGGTGAACCAAAAACTGGCACTTTCCAGCGGCGCTCAGCCCTGTTCCACGATCAAGCTCTCAGTAGCGCTTGCCGCATTAAGCGAAGATGTGATCACCAAAGACACCGAAATTCGCCTCGGCCGCCGCAGCCGGATGAATCTGACCAAAGCATTAGCGCATTCCAATAATGCGTATTTCGAAGCTCTGGGCCGCCAGCTTGGCTTCGAAAAAGTCAGCTATTACGCGCATCAGTTTGGATTAGGTGAACTGGCTGGTTACAACATTCCCGGAGAGAAGATCGGCACGTATCCCGACGAAGAAATTTCCGCGAAGCTGGGCGGCGTCGGCAAGATGTGCTCCTTCGGTGAAGGTATTTCAATGACCCCGCTCCAACTGGGCGCTCTGGTTTCAGCCATTGCCAATGGCGGTACGCTTTACTACTTGCAACATCCCGCAACCGGCGAAGAAGTGACGACCTTTGAACCACGGGTGAAGCGCCACCTCGACATAGCTTCACTCATTCCGGAAATTTCTGACGGCATGGCAGGCGCTGTGACTTACGGCACAGCCCGCAGCGTACGCCTTAATTTCAACGAAGAGGAAATTCTAGGTAAGACCGGCACCTGCTCCAAGGCCGGCACTCGTTACGGTTGGTTCGCTTCGTATGCCAACACGAACTTCGGGCGAGTCGTAACCGTAGTCTTTCTTCAGGGCGGCCGTCCCACTTACGGTCCAAAGGCCGCGGAAATCGCTGGCCGCATGTACCGCAATCTCTATGACCACAACTTCTTCGTTGCGCGTCCCTTATTGCCTACCAACACTGCCGATGTGAAGCCGGTCGGGACCACACAGTAATCTACGTCTCCAGGCTTCGACCGCACTTTACCGTGCAAGCCGCACTTGCACTGGCCCCAATCCGAGCACAATCAGGTCGCTGTTGTGTTCGGGGGCAATCTGCAGAATGGACTCCGCCGGAGAACCAAAAATGCACTCGCGGCTCGGAGAGAACCAAAGCGCCGCCTGAGTGCTTACAAGTTCTTCCATTGTTGAGCTTGCCGCCGTATGCGAAGTCGCGCGTCGAGGTGACAGCAGTCACGATTCAGCGGCGGGGAGCGAATCGGTGTTTGACCGCAAGAGGCGGATGGGGCGGACTTACTCGGCAGGTTACACTTCCCTGAACGGCGAATTCGATTTGAAAGAACGACGCGACAACGTTTGCACGGTATGCTTATTTCGGAGAGGCTCGCTAATCTAGATTGGAGCGCGATCCATGCCAGCCTGAACGACCGTGGATTCGCACTCACTGCTCGCATTCTGAATCAGCAGGAATGCGAAGAACTGGTGCAGTTCTACCCGCGTGACCACCTGTTCCGCAGTCACATCATCATGTCGCGGTACCGTTTCGGTCATGGCGACTACAAGTATTTCAAATACCCTCTTCCCCGGATCGTCGAGGAATTGCGTGTCCGGAGCTATCCAGAGCTCGTGCCCGTCGCCAACGAGTGGAATATGAACCTACGTTTCAGGGAACAGTTTCCCAAAAGCCATTCTGCTTTTCTCGCCGTCTGTAAAAAGCATGCTCAAGTCCGCCCCACGCCTCTTTTGCTTCACTACGAAAAAGGCGATCTTAATTGCCTGCATCAGGACATCTACGGAGCAGTAGCGTTCCCGTTACAGATGACTTGCTTCCTTAGCCGTCCAAGGGTGGACTACGAAGGCGGTGAATTCGTCATGGTCGAGCAGCAGCCGCGCGCACAATCGAAAGCGGAAGTCGCAATCGCGGAACAAGGGCAAATCCTGATCTTTGCAACGCGATATCGGCCAGTGAAAGGAACACGTGGATACTATCGGGTCGCGTTGCGACATGGAGTGAGCAGGGTAAAAAGCGGAACACGATTCACGTTGGGCATCATTTTCCATGATGGCCAATGAAATATAAGCCCGAAAAAGCACCGGCCGACCCGATCTTCGCGCGCTGATATATTAGGCCTGTTGCGCCCTTGGAAGAATCATCCTGTCGCCTTGTTGTTAATCTCCAGCTGTCTGCTAATCCTACTAGCGACTGTATATGCGATTTCTCAAGCCACTGCTCCAGGCCGTCCAGTGCCTCGTTTTCAGGATGTTGCTAAAGAAGTTGGATTGACGGTCCCTCATATCTCCAGCCCTGAAAAGAAGTACATCGTGGAATCGATGAGTGGCGGCGTTGGCCTGATCGACTGCGACAATGACGGCAAGCTCGACGTTATGACTGTGAACGGTTCCACGATCGAGCGCTTTCGCCAGGGCGGGGATCCCCTGATCACGTTGTATCACCAGGATCCCGGCTTCAAATTCAGTGACATCACTCAGGCGGCGGGACTCACTCGCAAGGGCTGGGGCATGGGCTTGGCTGTGGCCGATTATGACAACGACGGCTTGCCAGATATCTACGTAACGGGGTTCGGAGGAAACGCGCTTTACCACAACCTGGGGGGCTGCAGGTTTGAAGACGTCACCGACAAGGCTGGGCTCGCTGTGGGCGGATTCAGCACCGGCGCAGCGTGGGCTGACTATGACCGCGACGGACGTGTGGACCTGTACGTTTCGCGCTATATTCATTTCGACATGAATCATCTGCCCACATTCGGCAGTGACGAGAAGAACTGCCGCTTCAAAGGCATCCTGGTTCAGTGTGGCCCTTGGGGAATGCTGGGGGAATCAGACTTCCTGTTTCACAACCGCGGCGACGGCACATTCGAGGATGTCACGAAGAAGGCTGCAGTGGAGGATACAAATCGCTACTACGGCCTGGGAGTGATCTGGGGTGATTACGACAACGATGGCTGGCCTGATTTGTATGTCGCCAACGATGCAGGACCAAATTACCTGTACCACAACAAACACGACGGGACCTTCGAAGAAGTGGGAATGCTTTCGGGAATCGCGCTCAGTGGCGATGGACTCGAGCAAGGATCGATGGGGGTGGACTGGGGCGATTACCTCCATGAGGGCCGCCCGTCGATGCTTGTCACGAATTTCACTGAGCAGCCCGACACTCTGTATCACAATCTCGGAAAAAGCACATTTTCAGATGTCAGCATGCCTGCAAAGCTGACGCAGCCGACTTGGCCTTTTGTGGGCTGGGGAACCGCTTTTTTCGATATGGATAACGACGGCTGGCTGGACATCTTCGTGGCAAACGGACATGTCTATCCGCAGGTTGATTCGATCGCAGCGAGCGCTCCCTACCGCCAGCCGATTCAGCTATTCCGCAATGGCCGCGATGGAACTTTCGAGGATGTCTCCAGCACGCTCTCGGAAATTCCTCCGCAAAGCCGGCGTGGTGCGGCATTCGGGGACATCAACAATGACGGGAACGTGGACGTGGTCCTGTTGAATCTTGGAGCGCCTCCCACTCTTCTGCTCAAGGAGGGTGGGAACAGCAATTACCGGGTGCTTTTCAAGTTGGTGGGCACCATAAGCAACAAAATGGCGATTGGCGCTCGAGTCACTGTCAAAGCCGGGCAGCTCGTACAGTTCAGCGAAGTACGCAGTGGTGGCAGTTACTTATCTCAGAACGATACACGTCTTCACTTCGGTCTGGGACCAGAGGCGAAAATCAGCGAAGTTGAGATCCGATGGCCAAGCGGAAAGATAGAGTTGGTGAAAGACTTGCCAGCTGACAATATCTACACCCTGGTTGAAGGCGAAGGCATGAAGGACAAGATTGCGTTGCCCAGTCCAGCAGTCCGACACAACTAACGTAAATTTGATTACATTCCGTTACCGACCGTTGACGGGCTGCCCACCAACGATACCCTACAAAATCAGCAGACGAACATGACAAAATCTGTCAACCCGGTTGTCTTCTTACGGCAATCCAAGAGAAAGTCGGCGTTCACCTGCCTACTCTGCTGGTATGTAAGCAGTTGATTCTTCACCAAAGCGAGATTGTCAGCCCCACAGGAGGTAATGGACTGTAACGTGCCATTTACTGAATTGTAGTAGTCCGCCACTGAGGGGAACGCGTTGTGGAAACAATGATTGGGAAGCGTCGTCAAAAGCGAATCAAAATGGTCCTACCGGTGCGCATTCATTGGCGCGACAAAGCCAATAACCATATCAATGAACTCGCTCACACGCTGGACATTACTCCAGATGGAGCCCGCCTTGGTGGAATTCGGCAAGAATTGAAGGTTGGTGACAAAGTCATGGTGCAGTATCGTCAACGCAAGCTTCAGTTCCAAGTGGTTTGGGTGACGCCCTTATCTGGCACGCGGGAATACCAGGTGGGCTTGGAATCCGTGGGCAATGACAGTTGGGGGCTGGAACTGTCGGAATCTGATGTTGCGGACATCCGTCCTCAGCCGGTTCGGTGAGGACTTTCCGATGCTCGCCTCTTCTCCAAGTAGCTCAAAAAACAGGTGTTGTTGCATTACTTTGGTGAGTGCACTCGGGGTACGTTCGTTAGCTTCCCTACGGTTACCTAACGCAACTACCCTTGTGCTGACCACTACACGCGGCTGCTCAGCCTGAATAGGGAGCGTTATGGCTGTAAGACTAGCATATTCGCGAACTGGTAAACGCGAGCGTGGCTTTTCGCTTATTGAAGTAGTGATCGTTGGCACGATCGGAATCATTGTAACGGCCATGGCCGTGCCGATGGTCATGACGGCGGTGAATAGCTATCGTCTTCGCAGTTCGGTCGTGGACCTCAACACGCTGCTGCAGCGGGCCCGCATTCAAGCTATACGAGACAACAAGTCGTACAACATCGGATGGGACCTCTCGGGTACTCGAGTGTTTGCAGAGACTGTGAGCGTCAATGGCACCTGGGACAGTGGTGAGCCGATGGTCATGCTGCAGCAGAGAGTTTCTCTGTATACCGGAAACAGCAATCCGGCAATCTCCGGCCTCGGCTTTACTCCTTCGACCACAAATCTGGGTTTTACCTCGCGCGGTGTGCCGTGCAGCGGGGTAGTTCCGGCCTGCAGCACGTGGTCAGGGGCCAACCAGCAAGTAGGATTTGTGTTTTATCTTCAGTCGACCAATGGCGGTAACAACAGTTGGGGTGCGATTTCGGTCAGTCCATCGGGGCGTTTCAGATCATGGAATTACAGCGGCGGAACATGGACTTACTAGAAGACTCGGAGACGAGAACTCCAATGAGAAAAGGTTTGCACAACGATTCCTATTCGAGATGTCTAAGCCATCGTTCTTGCGGATTTTCACTCATCGAACTGATGATTGCAATTTCCGTGCTTGCAGTCGGAATGAGTGCGCTCGTCGGCCTGTTCATCACGGCGGTCATGAACAATGGCCGCTCCAAGGGCGACACCACCTCAACCATGCTGGCGCAGACAGTCTTGGAGAAAATTGCAGCGCAACCGGCAAGCTCCGCCGCCACTTTTACTCTGAAAGACTGCAACCCGTCGGGCGGGACGAATTGGACGATTGCCACTGCGGGAGCAGTCAGCCCTGGCGCCGGAGCAACCTTGGATTCCGGCACTGCGGCCATCGACTTCACACAGTCGTATTCAGCCATAACTTCCAATTACAAAATGCAGTTCGTTTCCTGCGGGAATAATGGGCGGTCAGCTATCTACGATGTCCGCTGGAATATTCAAACTATCGTGGCGAACAGAACCAGAGTGATCACGGTTTCGGCGCGACCACAATCGGCCGGAAACGCAACCTCGGTTTCGAACTTAATGTTCGCACCGCCGGTTACCTTGCGTACGGTCGGGGGCCTGCAATGAAGAGTTCGCAGCTCCGGTCAAGGCAGAGCGGCTTCAGTCTCATTGAAATGTTGGTATCAGTCGGTGTGCTGATGATTATTTTGGGGGCCGTGTTTAATTATGCCGGCCGCCTGCAGACTCTTTATAAGTCACAAGAGACTAATGTCGACGCCACCCAGGAATTACGCACCTTTTTCGATTCCATTCAGCGTGAGGTACACCAGGCGGGCTTTCCCAGCCAAAACGACTACACGTTCGCAACCCTTGCGAGTCCGGCTGTAAATGACTTCCGGGTGGCTGCTGGACTGGTGAGCTTGTCAAAGTGGGAAGTCTGGTTCGAAGGCGATATCGACAACGATGGTTTTGTCGATAGCGTGCGTTATACGTTGCTGGACAACAGCGGCAATATCGCGACCTCTGCCAGTAATTGTCCATGCACCTTGCAGCGCACCGTAGAGAAAAAAACAGTGAATGGCGCTCCGTCGGCGGTGATCGCTACTGCCGATATAAGCACCCTAGGAGCCGCTGCGCTGAGTAATGTAATCAATAGCGCAGATGAGAACAATGCCAATGCATTGACGATTGCCGGTAGCACCGTACTTTCGGGAAGCTCCGTCGCGAACGATACCCTCTATTCTGCTTACAAGACGGCTCCGATCTTTACTGGTTTCAAGTCGGATGGGAGCAGCGTCGCCTTGCCGGCGAGCGCGACCGATCTCCCGAATGTGCGTGCAATCGCCATCACGGCCAACGTGCTGACCAATTACATCGACCGGCAGACGCAGATGCGGCAGCCGTTAACGATGAAGACCACGATAAAGCTGAACAATTACTGAGAAGAGGCGGGGGAGAAGAACAGTGCGAGAAGGAAATCTACAACAGGGCAGGGTCGAGCATGGAAAGCGCAGACTCCAGACCGTTTTCACGATCGTAATTGTCGGTATGGCTACTTGCCTATGTGCAGCTCAGGATCAGACGCAGGCGCCTCAGGAAAAATCTCTAGGTGAGCTCGCGCACAAGAAAGCCGCTCGCAAAGCGAAAACAGTTATTACGAATGATGATTTGCCTAGCAGGCCGCCGGAAGCAAGTTCCCGACCGGCAACAGATGCGCCGCAAACGGCTGCGACTAGCGAAGCCAACTCCACGGAAGAACACGCGTCGAATAAGGCGACTGATCCTGAACCGAAGTCGCCTGGCTCGCTTGCTGAAGCGCGGAGCATGTTGGAAGCCGTGAAATTGCACGAGCAGCAGCTGATCCGCCGTTATGACGAGCTCCAGCGCAAACTGAGTGAAACCGATAATGAACACCTCCGCCGCGTGTATTCCGACGCGCTAGTGGGACGGGAAGAGAATCTAGCTCTAGTTCACAAACAGATCGCGGAAGCTGAGAAGGCGGTGCGCTTGGCCGAAGAGGCCGGCAAGGCCCAAGGAGACCAAACTAATGCGCCGAAATGAACGTGGAATGGCGTTGCTACTTTGTATTCTTTCCCTGATGGTCCTGACAGCTATTGCCGTCGGGCTAATGTACATGACCAACTCGGAGACGCAGATCAACGATAATTATAAGAATTCCGAGCAGGCTTATTTTGCTGCTCTTGCCGGCCTGCAAAACGTCCGTGAACGCATGTCGCCGGCCAGCACGGGAGCGCACGCGATTGCGAACTTGCCCACCGCTATGCCGGGCAATACCAACAGCATTCTTTACGTGGTGAATCCGCGCAATGCAAGCGACACGGTGAATCTTACTGTGATCCAGGACAATACCAATAAGTACTATGATGGCGAGCTTTGCACCGAACTTACAGGGCAAGGTAAAGCGTGCAATGCGGGAAGTTCAACCACTGCAATCGAGGATCCACCCTCTTACGGGGGTGCATCCACCCTGCCAGCGATGGGGATGTTGAATTATAAGTGGGTGCGGGTAAATCTCAAAGCAAACGGAGCAACTGCACCGTATTACACAAACGGAAGCAGTGCGGCGGCAACCAAAGCTACACAAGTGTGCTGGGATGGCAGCCACGAAATACTTCAGGGCGGGGTGGTTACCTCTTGTTCGAATGCGTCGACTGTGAGCTACACACCTGTGTATCAGTTGACCTCCCTGGCTGTGACTCCGCTCGGAGCTACGCGGATGGCGCAAATGGAGGTCGCGCTAGATCCGCCGATCACCACGAAAGGCGCAGTGGATTCCCAAGATCACGTGAACTTGACTGGAAAGCTCGACGTCAACGGCTACGACTATTGCACGTGTCAGTGCCAGCTCGACGATAAAGGAAAGTGCACTGGCGTATACGTGAGCCGCGCCGGCAAGACTTGCGATACCAGTAAATACGCGGTCTATGCGTCCAGTACTGTGGATGACCCCAACGGGTCCGAGGACTTTGTCTCGGGTCAGACTCCAGCAATCGCACAAAACCAACCCTGGCCCTATGACCTGAATAGCCTAATGAGTAAGTTTGTGCCCTCCGCCGTGAATGTAACCGGAGCACCATACAGCTGGAGCTGCACTGGCGGGAGTTGTGGCACGCATTCGAGTCCAACATTCGGCATACCTCCGACTATGCCGCCCAGCCCGGTCGATAATCCAGTCGGTCCAGCCAACATGGCTTCGCAGATCACCTATATTCCTGGTGACGTCCAGCTGACGTCATCCCCGACAGGCAATGGCATACTGATCGTTAATGGCAATCTTGATGTACACGGTGGATTGGACTTCTATGGCCTAGTCCTGGTCACTGGTGTCGTTTCCTTCACCGGCGGCGGTTCCGACAAGGTGAATATATATGGAGCTTTGATTGCAGGCCAGCAGTCGCTCGTCGACAACAAACTAGGCGGCAGCATGGCTATTCAGTTCGATCAGTGCGCCTTGCCCTCACGGGACAATACTCAGCCACCAAAAATGCTGAGTTTACGTGAGCTGAATTTTTAGTTGAGAGTCAGCTCCCCAGTGCCTGCACGTGAGTAACTTGACCCATCGCTATCTCGCCGCATAATTAACCTGGGAGCACACAACTCCTTGCTATGCTGCAGCTCACTCTATTCACGTCGGTTTGGCCGCTGGCTTTGTACTTGCTTTTTGGGATGTTCGTGCCAGTTGCCATGGCGCGTGCCTGGATGCGCAAGAGCGGCCAGGGGCGGCGCATCCACGTCCAGGATCTCTTTGGACGTGGTGAATTAGGATTGCTGGCCTTGGCACTTACGGTGCCTATCATCTGGGACTTACAAAAATCAGCGTATGCGCCGCAGACGATCGCAGCTGGCTCCGTGCTGGTAGGCGTCACCGGAATGATGGCAGCAGCGGTGTGGGTTGAGTCATATTGCAGGAATCTCACCGGTACGCGAAATGACCCGAAGAGAGCCTGGCGTGATTCGCGTAATTTGGCTTTCTTCATTTTCACTATGGCTGGAGTCGCAGAAATCCTGCTGTATCGCTTTGCCAGGGTGCTTTCATAATGAGCGCACCTGCCCCAGCGCTGGCGAAAGTCCGCTATGTTGCCTGCAAGGTGCGGATGGGAGACGCCGCCGCGCTCGCAGGATTGCTGTCGCTCTGCTTTGGAGTCTTCGTTCTCTTATTTCCGAGATGGTTTCCGCATTTCATCACCGAGAGTTGGCAATACGGTACCCTCGTACCGGTGCTCACGTTCTTCTCCGTTGCACTCAATGCCGCCATGTACTTGCGAATCGCCCATAAACAGTTGGCCCGCCCGGAGCCCCTGGCATCAGGATTCATGGCGTTACTGACGGTAGGTACGGTAATGGGATTCGGATTTCTCCTGGAATCTGTGGCCCTGCACGCGCAACTACAAGCCGGTCCCAACACTCAGGCTCGGATCACTGAAGAAGTTCTTGCACTGATCTATTTCGCCCTGATCGGGGCAGTCCTCGTTCCGCACTTCGTGATCCGTTTCACGCAGAACCTCTTCCAAAGATCTGAATCGTAGTGGGCTGACGCGATCACGCAGCGGTGCTATAGACCTCGCGCCTGGCGCGCCCGCGACTTACAGGCTTTTCATGCAGCAGCAGTTCTGTAGCCTGAACTCGGCGGTTGCTGTGGAACCAACGCTGGACAACACCCTCGTGCAGGAAATTGGCGATGGATAGCAGGATCATGCCCTGGTGGTGTGCCATCCAGCAGCGGACCAGTTCGTAGCGGTGCCCCCAGAGACGGCGACGTGCTGTGTTGTAATCCGCGGACTCGTAGAACCCATAAGAACCAAACCATCCCTCGCGCGACATCTGCCGGAGATTTTCCAGTGACCCGGCAGGATCGACGTGCAGAGCCAAAAATGTGGAGTAGGGCGAAATCACGAGCCTTTTGTGTTCCGGCTTGTGCAGCGCGAGCTGAGGAACACCGAAGGCTTGGTATTGATAATTTCCCGCTTGGTCAGTCTTAAAGTAAGCGCATTCCGAAATGCCCCAGGGAACCTGCTTTCCAGCGGCATACGCCTGCTGCACCCGGACGACTGCGGCTCGGGAACGCTCCAGGAGCGTATTCGGGTAGGTTCGCATCCAGAGGGCAGGCATCAGGTACTCGAACATAGTGCCTGTCCACGAAAGCAGAACGGGACGGCGGTTTTCCAGCGTGTGAGTCCGCCCCAGCAGAAACCATGTTTCCTGCGGAATCTCTTCTTTGGCGATTGCCACGAACGCGGCGGTTCGTGACTCCGAAGCGAGAAGATCATAGGAGGCCGAGTGCAACTGCCCGTTTTGGATGTCGAACCCGATTGACAACAATTTACGGCGCGGCTGCAGGAGTATCCGGAAATCCATTTCATCCGCCACTGTGGCTGCAGTCTGCGCAATGTTGTGGAGGTCTTCAATGAGACGCAGAACATGGGTGCGCGCCTCCGGGAGCATGGCACGAAGCCTGGTAAGAAGAGTGCCGCGTTGAGCCGAGCCATTGCTGTTCTGAATGGCGGCTTCAAGCCGGGAAGAGAGTTCGTCAATAAACTCTGGCAGCCGCTGAAGCGCAAACGTCTGAGCGGCGAAGGTCAACTTTACTGAGGAATCGCGCCAGAGGGGAAAAAATTCAGGCAACAGCCACGGGGAGTAGAGTTGCACGGAACGCCTGATGCTTCTAAGCCGTAAGCGCGATTGCACAGTAAACCAGCGCACATCGCTTTCGTGTTTCGACTTTGCTGTCTCCGCTGGAAGGGTTAACAGTTGTTCATCAGGAGGATCAAGCAGGCGCTGCAGCCAACTCTTCTTCCGCATCTTTGCTTCGAACTCTTTCAAGCGCCTGCGGGAGAACGCGCGCAAATCCGCGAGAGTGCGAAGGTGATCAACTAAGCCGTCGGCTAATTGCTTTTCAAATAGCGGGCGGCGCAACAGATCCAGGCATCCTTGTTCAAGGGTCCAAAAAGAAGCGACGAGGTTACCGGTGTCAACCGACGAGACGAACTGCGGAGGAAGCGGCTCCAGCGTGCGGGTGTCGTACCAGTTGAGCAGATGACCATGAAAGCGTTTTAGCTTCGACAGGGTGGCAAGGGTTTTGAGCGTTTGGCCGGCAAACTCGGGTACGGTAAGAAACCCAAACTCGCAGGCAACCTGCCGCGCATTAAACAGGAATCCGAGATTGGTTGGCGAAAAACGTGCTGCAACAGAGGCCGGATGCTCCTGCACATTGTCCGGGATCAGCCAGTTGTGCTCCTCGGTGCTGAACTCGGCGAAATACCTCCAGGTGCGAAGTGCAGCCCGGCGAAGAAACGCTTCGTCCTTGTCGGATGCTTCATGCCGCAATGAACTCGGAGGGCTGTTAAGCCAAAGAGCAACAAGCTTGCTTCCTGCCCAGAGCAGCAGAATTGGAACGGCAGCTGTGAAGGCCTTGGGCCGCCCCAGCCAAACCAAAATGCCCAAGCCCAAGGCCAGAACCGGCATCCAGTTGAGGTATATGTCAACAGGCGTGCGCCGTTGCTTACCGATCTCCGCTTCGGCTGCGGTCTCCCATTCCAGAAGGCGCTGACGTGTAACCAGGCGCCGGATAAGCGTGCGCACTACGGCATCAAGTGAAATCAAGGTCTGGTGCGCGAGGAAAATGAGCGTCAGCAATACGTTCGCGTTCGCGGTCAGCAGCGTGTCCCATGCGTCGCGAGCGGTGGACGTTTTGTTTTCCACCACAGCGCGCATCAGTCCGAAAAGAAACTGGAACCAGGAAGGTACAAACAGAATGCCGGTTACCGCCAGTGTCCAGTACTGCGGCTTTCCGGGCAGCATCAGCCAGCCAAGTACAAACAGCAGGCATGTGGCAGGTTCAACCAGGCTGCGGCGCAGGTTATCGAGAATCTTCCACTGTGAAACGAGCGACATCGGATTTTGCACCAGATGGCCGGACTCATCTGGAACGCGGGACACAAGCCAGTTGGTAATCTGCCAATCTCCGCGTAGCCAGCGATGCTTGCGGCGATTATAGGCACTGTAGTGGGACGGATAGTCTTCAATAATCTCGATATCGCTTGCCAAGCCAGCACGCGCATAGGCGCCTTCAATCAGGTCATGGCTGAGAAGGGCATTCCGCGGAAAGCGCCGGTCCAGCACGCGGTGCACAGTATCAACTTCGTAGATTCCCTTTCCGGTGAAAATTCCTTCGCCATAGAGATCCTGATAGACGTCGGAAACCGCACGCGTGTAGATGTCAAACCCTGTCTCGCCAGAGTAGAGGCTGGCCAGCCGTGACGTGGAGGCGCTTTGCACGCTCACTCCGACACGCGGCTGCAGGATTCCGTAGCCCGCGACCACAATGTTCTTCTCAGGATCGATGATTGCCTGATTCAACGGGTGCGCCATCGCGCCAATCATGCGATGCGCTGATCCACGCGGCAGTTCGGTATCGGCATCAAGAGTGATGACAAAGCGAATCCGGGAGAGAATCGTAAGGTCCCCGATTTTGACCGGAAAACTGTCGTATTGCCCTCGGAGCAGCTTGTTGAGATCGAGGAGCTTGCCTCGCTTTCGCTCCCATCCCATCCACACTCGCTCGCGCGGGTTGTAGACGCGATGACGGTGCAGCATCAGAAACGTTCCCGTTTGCTGCTCCGCATACTTTCGATTCAAGTCCGTAACCAATTGCGAGCAGAAATCCACCAAAGGATCGCCTTCTTGCGGTGGTTCCGTGGAATCAGGCAAGTCGGTCAGAAGTGCAAAGTGGATATTGGGGTCGTGATTGCCCAGAAACCGGACTTCCAGATCATCAACCAGGCGTGTTACCTGATCCTTATTCAAAAGCAGACAGGGAATGGCCACCAGAGTGAGATTCTCTGCCGAGACGCCACCCGAAAGATTGAGCTTCGGCAGGATCCGCGCCCGTAGCACTGCCGTGGTCAGATAATTCATCAACTGCACCGCGGTCTGCGAGCAGGGCAGGAACAGTAAAAACATCGAGAGCAGGATCAGCCCGGGCGGAGTAAAGGTGTTCGTCAGCATCAACACGATGGCCGACAGAACGGCGAACGTGAGTACCTGAATGCCGGGCAAATAGAACTCGTCGGGGTGCTTACGTAACCAAAACACAACTCGTCTGCCGAATGGCGGCCGATAACCGACCCTCTCATATAAAAGGCCGGTTCCTTCCGCAACTAGGTAGTAGCCGACGTGAGAACGACGTAACGCTACCCGAGGATCAGAATGGACTTCTTGCTGCGCTTCCCGCGCAAGCGAAACCACCCGCTTCGCAACTTCGACTTCGGTGCAGTCGGAATAATCCGCGACCTTCACCAGTTCGAGCCGGCAGAACTCCCTGCTCTCATATTCCATCGCAGAGTAGGCACCCGCCGGATCCTCCCGCAGAATCTTGTCGAACAGAATCAGGGGCTCGATCACGTCCTTCCAGGACGTCTGGCCGATGTCGCGGAGACCGCGTATGCAAACCCCGAGGTTTAAAGATGCCGCTGAACTGCGCATCACTCTAGAGCCGCGATCGGCAATCTCCTCGAGCAACACCAGCTTCAGCATGGTGGCCAGCGCTGACAGCTCGACCATCCTTAAAACCGTGCTCTTCTGAAAAGCCTGAACGTAAGACGAAAGCGCTTGATCGCCGAACTCGTAATCGGTGCCGCGCAGAAAGTCCTCGGCAATCGCAGCAACTCGCGGCACCAGGGCGCCCTGAGAGGTGCGGATGTGCGGCAGCTTGGGCAGCGACTTCAGATCTTCAATCGTGCTGTGAGCTTCGGTAGAGACAAGGCGCAGGTTGTCATAAAGCCAGCGATAGTCATCTGAAACCGGCTCACGCAGAGTTTGGGATGAAATCGCTTTCAGCAGTGGCCGGAATTGGGAACGCAGAACGCGGCAGCGCTCAGAAAACGGTCGCGAGGAACGTGTGTTGGGGAGCCATGCGATCTTGCGCGCCAGTTCCGCCGCCCGGGCCGCCAGCGCATCAGTTTCCGAAACGCTGTCGAGCACAGGTTCCGGTAGACGCTCGATCTCCGCATTCACGATCTCGAGATGTGTGTCCTGCGGCATTTACACGATCCTAGCGATAGCTGGCAGCCTGCAATTCAAACATTTCTGAATAACGCCCGCCCCGGCGAGTCAACTGCTCGTGACTTCCCTCTTCAGCAATTCTTCCTCCTTCCAGCACTACGATGCGGTCAGCCATGCGGACAGTAGAGAAGCGGTGCGAAATAAAGAGTGCCATCTTACCTGCGGTCAATTCCGCAAATCGCTGGAAAACTTCATATTCGCTGCGTGCGTCCAGTGCCGCTGTGGGCTCGTCCAGAATCAGAACTTGAGCATCGCGCAGATAAGCCCGTGCCAGCGCCACTTTCTGCCACTCGCCGCCAGAAAGATCTACTCCTCCATCGAACCGCCGTCCCAACATCTGGTCGTACTGGCCGGGAAGTCGGGCAATCACGTGATCCGCAAGGCTCTTCTTTGCGGCCTGCTGCAACAACTCCAGATGATTCAGGTCCTCGATACGCCCAATCGCAATGTTTTCACGTGCCGTCATTTCGTAGCGCATGAAGTCCTGAAAAATGACGCCAATCTCATGATAAAGGTCTTCCAGGTCATACTCGTGCAAATCGACACCATCGAGCAGAATTTGTCCTTCGGTCGGATCGTACAGGCGCGTCAGCAGCTTGACGATCGTTGTCTTGCCCTCGCCGTTCTCTCCAATCAGAGCGACCCGCTCTCCTGGATGAAGATGAAAATCCAGGTTCTTGATCACCATCCGCACGCTTCCCGGATACCGGAATGACACGTTGCGAAACTCGAACCCCCGCACAATCGGCCTGGGCGCAGGCAGCGCATTGGGCTTGGAGCGAATCGTCGGCTGCATCTCGAAGAACGCGAGCAGGTCTGTGAGGAACAGCGCCTGGTCGGCAATGCCCGAAAGCGTCGAGAAGACCTGCTGAATGTTGCTGCTGGCTTGCAGAATGGCGTTGGTCAAGAAATAAAAAGTACCGATGCCCAACCTGCCGGCGATCGTGCGCCAGATCACATAGGCGTACGCCCCGTAGTACCCGGCGGTGCTGACGAATGATAGAAGCGAACCGATGGCCAGCCGTCGCCGGGCGAGCGCGACGTCCTGTTCGTAAATGATGTCGGACAGCTTCGCAAAACGCTGGGTGAAGAAGCCACCCAGATTGAAAATCTTGAGCTCCTTGGCGGCCTCCTTCGTGGCCCCGGCTTGGCGCAGATAATCCAGCTGCCGCTTGATCGGCGTCTGCCGGAAATTCTTCGCGTAGCCAAGAAACGCAAAATGGGTTTCACCGAGAAACGCCGGCAGCACGGCCGCAATCAGCAACAACATCAGCCATGGCGAGTAGATCATCACCGCAAACGACCATCCCATTGCCGTGATCAGTTGCAGTTCCAGCCGCCCGATGGACTGAATCATGACCAGCCGGTCCGTGGCCTGAACCCGCGCCCGCTCCAGCCGGTCATAAAAAACGGGATCCTCGTAAGCCGTAAGATCCAGCTCCGAGGCGTGCTTCATCACCTGAATGCTGACGTGCCGCGTGTACTTGTTCGCCAGCAGCGAATCCGAGTAATCGATCATCCTCGTAACGATGCTGCTGAGCATCGCCAGCCCGAACTCCGCCAGCACCAGCCACCAAAGCAGTACCGGAACCGCGCCATGAATCCGCAAGAGCTGGTCCAGAATGTCAATGATGAGCTTCGGGATGTAGGCCAGTGCGATGGGCAGCAGGGCGGCAACCACGCGCGCGACGATGCCGAATGTGACTACTCCGGGCCCTGATTCCCAAACAATCTTGAGCACCGGAGGCACATTGCGCAGCGCCGTCAGGCGCTCGTGCCAGCTAGCCCAGAAGTTTTCCTGCTTCGGCATGCATGAATCCTAAACAACTTCCGCTGTTTCTTGAAGTTGTCCGTTGCAATTTGGAGTCTTAGGCAGTCCGGTCAGGCTCAAGCTGAAGATTGCACCTCATTGAGATGCCGGAATCGCTCGTAAGGTTTTACAAAGCATAGACTTATGAGCATCCACCGCCCACTCCGCGACGCCTTGGTTTCGAACCCAAGAGCCACACCACCCCTTCTCCAGAACCATCGAAACTGCTCAACCTCGGAAAGAAATGCTCGTTTTTAAGGTATTCACCCAGTTACCACGGTGACTTCGCGACCCCTTTCCACCGTTGATTCACAAGGCTACCCCTCAACATAATCCAGCTCAGGATGTGCACTACTCTGGCGCATAATACTGCCGCGCCACTTTCATGACTTGGACCAGACGTGACTTCTTAAGCACGGCTCTGACAAGTCTGGCAATCCTTCCTCTGGCCGGGAAGGGTCTCCCGTCAGACGTGTTCCGGCCCGGCGGTCCGGCCAGCGGCCGTGATCACGCCTTGCTGGACGAACTTCAGCGCGCCAGCTTCGAGTTCTTCTGGCATGAAGCCGATCCCATCACCGGCCTGGTGCGGGACCGCGCCAATGCCGAAGGCGGCGGCGAGCACGCCAAAAGCAGTATGGCAGCGACCGGCTTCGGGCTGACCGCGCTGTGCATCGGCCATCACCGAAACTACCGGTCAAGGGACGAAATCGTCGCCCGCGTGCGCCAGACGCTTCACTTCCTGGCTAACCAGGCTCCGCACGTCGAAGGCTTTCTCTATCACTTCGTCGAGATGCAGAACGGTCAGCGCAAAGCTAATTCCGAGCTGTCCCCGATCGACACCGCAATCTTGTTATCGGGAGCGCTCACCTGCCGCGCCTACTTCTTCGACGATGAGCAAATCCGCCAGGACGCGACTACGCTCTACCATCGCGTCAACTGGCCATGGGCGCTGAACGGCGGCCACACGTTTGCCTTGGCCTGGAGACCGGGATCGGGGTTCAACCACCTGCGCTGGGATGCTTACTGCGAGTCCATGATGCTTTATCTCCTTGCCGTTGGCTCTCCAACTCATCCAATTCCCGAGCGCTGCTGGCGAAGCATTCGCCGTCCGGCAGTGATCTACGGAGATTATCGTTTCATCTCGACGCCCGCGCCGCTGTTCGTTCACCAGTTCTCACACGCCTGGTTCGACTTTCGCGACCAGCAGGACGATTTCGCCGACTACTTCGAGAACTCAGTCGTGGCTTCTCATGCGCATCGGCACTTTTGCCACGAACTCAGCAACCGCTTTCCCAGCTATTCAGAAAAAATTTGGGGAATCACCGCTTCCGATTCGAGCAGCGGATATGTGGTCTGGGGCGGCCCCCCCAGCCTCGGTCCGATCGATGGAACTGTCGTCCCCGCGGCCGCTGCCGGATCGCTGCCGTTCGTTTTCAATGAATCGATGAGCGTCCTGCGCAATCTTCGCGACCACTACGGCGACAAGATCTGGAAGCGCTACGGATTCGTGGACGCCTTCAACCCGCTGACCGGATGGGCCAGCAGCGACGTGCTCGGCATCGACGTTGGCATCAGCATGCTGATGGCTGAAAACGCGCGCGGCCAATTCGTGTGGAATACCTTCATGCGCAACCGCGAAGCCCAGGTCGCCATGGAACGGGTAGGATTCCGCCCCCTAGGAACCAACTCCTCCCACGCAACCCGCCTATCAGCAAACACTCAGTCCTAGGCAGCAAAAACTTCGCGTCATTTGCGAATTCTTGGCGTCCTTTCACAGTAAGAGCGCACCTCCTTTACACTGGTTGCTCTGGATCAAAACATACAAAGTTGGGTAGAGCGTCTGCGCGCAGGCGATCCGCGCGCACTGTCGCAAGCGATCAGTACGGTCGAGAATCGCACGCTTGGATGGTCCAAATTCCTCAAAGCCCTGTTTCCATATAGCGGGCACGCGCGCATTCTGGGAATCACGGGCTCCCCGGGGGCGGGCAAGAGCACGCTGGTGGACCATTTGGCTGGTTATTATCGAGAACAGAACCGCACAGTGGGAATCATCGCCGTCGATCCGACTAGCCCATACACGGGCGGAGCAATTCTCGGGGACCGCATTCGGATGCAGGAGCACTTCTCGGATCCGGGGATCTACATCCGCAGCATGGCAACACGCGGCTCGTTGGGCGGTCTGGCCCGCACAACTGCGGATGTGGCGACTGTGCTTGATGCCTCGGGGCGCGATCTGGTGATGATCGAAACCGTGGGTGTGGGGCAGGACGAAATCGACGTAGTCCGAGTCGCGGATATCACGATTGTGATTCTCGTGCCGGGCATGGGAGATGATGTCCAGACCATCAAAGCGGGTATTATGGAAGTTGCAGACATCTTCGTAATCAATAAGAGCGATCGTGAGGGGGCTGAGCGTGTGGAGCGCGAGATTCGCGCCCTGCAATCTTTGGCAGCAAGAAGCGACAGCTGGACGCCTCCCATCGTCAAGACGATTGCCAGTGAAGGCGGCGGAATCGCCGAATTAGCCAAAGCGATTGGCGATTACGAAGCATATTTGAAGAAGGAGAACCTGCTGCTGCAACGGAACGTGGAGCACTGGCAGGTGCGCCTGATTGAGATGTTGCGGGATACGCTGATGGAAAGAGTGCGGGCGCAGGTTGGGGCCAACGATTTGGCGCGCTACGCCAGTGAGATCGCGCATCATCAACGCGATCCCTACACGCTGGTCGAGGAAATTGTTGCAGGCATGGGAGAGAAACTCGAAGCCAGAAAAGACCGATAAATGGCAGAACAACCGATCACACCTCGCGAGAAAGATTTCGCCAGCTGGTATCAGGATGTAGTGTTGCAGGGCGATATGGCCGAACCGGCGGAGATCGTCAAGGGCTGTATGGTGATGAAACCCAATGGCTACGCCATTTGGGAGATTTTGCAGCGGGAATTCGATGATCGCTTCAAAGCCACCGGCCACCAGAATATTTATCTGCCGCTGCTGATTCCTCAGAGTTTCTTACAAAAGGAAGCGGAGCACGTGGAAGGCTTCTCGCCGGAACTCGCAGTTGTGACCATTGCCGGGGGAAAGAAACTTGAGGAGCCTTACATCATTCGGCCGACGTCCGAAACTCTTGTCGGCCATTTCTTTTCGAAGTGGATCAAGAGCTATCGCGACCTGCCGGTGCTGATCAATCAGTGGTGCAACGTTCTGCGTTGGGAACTGCGCACGCGTATGTTTCTGCGCACTACGGAGTTTTTGTGGCAGGAGGGCCACACGGCGCACTCCACGCACGAAGAAGCACTGGAGGAAGTGCTGCGGATGCTGGACGTGTACGCGGACGTGGCGGAAAACGTGATGGCGATGCCGGTGATCAAAGGGGCCAAGACGCAAGCGGAGAAGTTTGCCGGTGCCCTCAGATCGTATTCCATGGAAGCCATGATGCAGAACGGTTTGGCGCTGCAGGCCGGCACCAGCCACGATCTCGGCCAGAATTTCGGCAAGGCTTTCGATGTCAAATTCCAGACTAAAGAAGGCAAGCTCGACTATGTCTGGCAGACCAGTTGGGGCGTGAGCACGCGGCTAGTAGGTGGATTGGTCATGACCCATTCCGATGACAAGGGCCTGGTTCTACCGCCAAAAGTAGCGCCGCGCAAGTCCGTTTTGGTGCCCATATATCGCAAGGATGAAGAGCGCTCACAAGTGCTGGAGCTGGCAGACAAACTCGCCAAGGATCTGGGAGCGCATGTGGATGTCCGGGACGGATTTACTCCCGGCGCGAAGTTCTTCCACTGGGAGCGGCGGGGCGTGCCGGTGGTTTTCGAACTTGGCCCACGAGACGTACAAAGCGGAAATATAGTGCTCAAGCGCCGGGACACAGGACAAAAGGAAACGGTTCCGCAGAGCGATGCTGTTCGGACGCTT
>QIAA01000016.1 GCA_003224905.1 Acidobacteriota bacterium | reverse complement strand
CGTCAGTTCTGGGCTTACTGCGGGCTGGGGCTGGAGACGCGCAGCAGCGCCGATTATGTGATCCAAAATGGCGAGGTGGTACGCCGCCGGCGAGCGCTGTACATCCGCGGATTGAACTGGAACCATAGCCACCCGTTGAAGAACTTGTTCCAGAGCGCGGCCACCACGGCAAGCACGATGCAGGGCCCATTCCGCGAGTTCTACCAGGCGAGAGTAGCGAAGGGTATGCAGCCAGCGCTGGCACGGCTGACGCTGGCCCGCAAAATGGCAGCCATTGCTCTGATTCTGTGGAAGAAAGGAGAGGTGTTCGAAGCCAAACATCTGAACTCACAAGCAGCGTAAGCGCGCACCGCCACGCAGCCGGATCGTTCACTGGGCTAGCGTTCGGAGCTCGGGTGACTGCGCGCACGGGTTCGAGGGCAAGTATCCTGGGCGGGATAGACCACGAGTCTCACGGGCCACCATATGCTCCCTCGGACAACCCAACAAAGCCATAGCGCCGCGACCTGTCGCGAGCCTCCGATAGAACCATGGTTGGCATGATGCCAGCACGTGGCATGATGCCAGCACGTTGCTTGTCGGCGCACAGACTGGGACCCCGAAATTTCAGCCATGAACCGCCGGCGCGGAATAAAAGCGAAGCCCGCTCGAAAAAGTGCAGGGGAGCTGCAGTCAGGGGCTGGATGCCAAAAGAACTTCACTCTCTGCGAAGGTGAAGAAGTGTTTTTTCTTGACATCCCCTTTTATAGAACATCCCCTTTTATAGAACCCGCCCCTGGAACCCAAAAGAATTTCAAAGTAGCTCATCACCAATTTTCTTGACAGGCTGCAAAAGGCCATATCAGAATGAGGCCTATCCAGATTTCAGGTTCGCCAGTCTTCACACCACATCGTTCTCTGGCCTAGATCCTTCCCACTTCCGAAAGGAGCTGCTATGCCGACTCTCCGCCTAACGATTCTGAAACGATTCATTAAAACGGTTCTTAGCTGCTCAATATTCATTCCAGGCTTGCTCGTCTGCTCGTCATTGGCTCAGACTGCCTTCGTGCGCGTAAACCAGGTCGGTTATGTTTCTGGCGGGCCGAAGCGCGCGTATCTGATGTCTTCGAGTTCGGAGGCAGGCGCCACGTTCAGCGTGAGATCCGGAAGCACAACCGTGTTTTCGGCAGCGATCGGAGCCAGTCTCGGTTCCTGGAGCAGGAGCTATCCGAATGTTTACGCTCTCGATTTCGATACGCTGACTACTGCGGGAACATACTCCATCGCGGTGAGCGGGCCGGTTGCGGCTTCCTCCCCAAATTTCCGGATAAATACAGCGACCAACCTGTACGCAACGCCGCTGGCGAATTCATTGTTCTTCTACCAGAATGAGCGCGACGGCCCGAACTTTATCGCCAGTCCCCTACGGACAGCCGCTGCCCACTTGAATGATCAAACGGCCAAGGTCTATCTCACGCCTAACTACAACGTTGGCAGCGGCCGTTTTTCCGGCGACCTCACGGCTACAGGCGCTGTTATCGATGCTTCCGGCGGCTGGTGGGACGCCGGAGATTACTTGAAGTTTGTTCAGACCACAAGCTACACGGTGGATCTGATGCTGGCCGGCGTGCGCGATTTTCCCAATCAGATGGGCGCGGGCTCCGCAAGCTCTAACTTCTCGGCGGAAGCTAAATTCGGCCTGGATTGGCTCTTGAGGATGTGGAACGATAGCACTCAGACGTTTTACTACCAAGTGGGGATCGGAAACGGCAACTCACAAACCGTGAGCGATCACGACATCTGGCGCTTGCCGCAGGCCGATGACACGTACCAGGGATGCTCTTCATCATACCGTTACATCTGCAACCGGCCGGCGTTCATCAACACCGCGGGCGGCGCCGGAGCGTCGATCAGCCCGAATCTTGCAGGGCGAATGGCGGCGGCTTTCGCCATTTGCTATCACCTGTATCAAACCAGCAGCCCGAGTTACGCGAACCAGTGCCTGCTCTCTGCGGAGCACATTTTTGATCACGCCAACACTGCCCCGGCGGGGAATCTTTTAACGGTCATTCCTTTCAGTTTCTATCCAGAAAACGAATGGCGCGACGATATGGAGTTGGGAGCTGTGGAACTGTACTTCGCCCTGCAAGGGGCGAGTGGCCTGCCAATGGGCCTTCCGCACATCGATCCCAATTTCTACTTGCAGCAGGCGGCACACTGGGCGAATGCGTACATCACTGGTCCGAATGATGCCACAGACACCCTGAACCTTTACGACGTTACCGGCTTCGCACACTTTGATCTCTACCGAGCTTTTACTCTGGCCGGAAATCCATCTGGTCTCGAAACGAACCGGGCCGCAGTTCTGGCCGACTTGAAAAAGCAACTGGACAAAGCCGTGGCACAGGGTAATACCGATCCCTTTGGTTTCGGTTTTCCGTGGAACGTCTACGACACGACCTCGCATGGTGCTGGGATCTCAGTCATGGCTGCCGAGTATGGCTTCCTGACTGGAACTAACACCTATGCAGCCAATGCCCATCGCTGGCTTGCGAACATTTTGGGCGCGAATGCCTGGGGAACGTCGCTGATTGTAGGTAATGGGACGATATTTCCCCACTGCATGCAGCACCAGGTAGCCAATCTGGCCGGTTCTCTGGACGGATCGCCTCCCGTGCTCGCGGGCGCTGCGGTCGAAGGTCCGAACGGAATTACCGCTAAAGGGACCCTGAGCGGGATGCTCGCTTGCCCGGTGGACGGAGTCGATGTTTTCGCGCAATTCAACGGCAAAGCCGTGTACAAGGACTTTGTCCAGTCGTTCTCGACGGTCGAACCGGCGATTGACTTGACGGCGTCATCATTTCTGGCCTTTTCCTGGCAGATTGCTGGCGCTCCGAGCGGAACCCCGTAGTCTGGGTTGCTATGACGTTCTGCCCAGAGAGATGAACGTGAGCGCCGCATCGTTGTGCGCTCTCAAAACGAACATCTGCCGCAGCTCTCGTCTTGCGTGGTGGATTGTCTTGCGCGTGGACTGGCGGATTGCGTCCTGCGTTGGTTCGGCTCTACTACAGCTGACTCATCTTCGCCAGGAACTCGCCGTTCGTCTGCGTCTTCGCCAGTCGCTCGATCAGCAACTCCATCGCTTCAACTGACGACAGTGGGTTCAGCACCTTGCGCAGCACCCAGATGCGGGACAAGTCTTCCTTGGGGATCAGCAGCTCTTCTTTACGGGTGCCGGAACGCTGAATATCGATGGCCGGGAACACGCGCTTGTCGACCAGCTTGCGCTCCAGAATGATTTCGCTGTTGCCCGTGCCCTTGAATTCTTCAAAGATCACGTCGTCCATGCGGGAACCGGTGTCGATGAGGGCCGTCGCGATAATGGTCAGCGAGCCACCTTCTTCAATGTTGCGTGCGGAGCCGAAGAAGCGCTTCGGACGCTGGAGAGCATTTGAGTCGACACCGCCGGAGAGCACTTTGCCGCTGGGCGGAACAATTGTGTTGTAGGCGCGGGCCAGGCGGGTGATGGAATCGAGCAGGATGACTACATCGCGCTTGTGTTCGACCAGACGCTTCGCTTTCTCAATCACCATTTCCGCGACTTGCACGTGGCGGGCAGCGGGTTCATCGAAGGTCGAAGAAATCACCTCGCCTTTGACCGAACGCTGCATGTCCGTGACTTCTTCCGGGCGCTCGTCAATCAGCAGAACCATGAGAACGACTTCCGGGTGATTCGTCGTGATGGAGTTGGCCACGTTCTGTAGCAGCATCGTTTTGCCGGCACGAGGCGGTGAAACGATCAATCCGCGCTGACCTTTGCCCAAGGGCGTGAGCAGGTCCATGACTCGAGCGCTCACGTTATCGCGCGCGGTTTCGAGCTTCACTCGTTCCTGCGGATACAGCGGCGTCAGATTGTCGAAGAGAATCTTGTTGCGCGCCTCATCAGGGGACTCGAAGTTGACCGCTTCAATCTTGACCAGCGCGAAGTACTTTTCACCTTCGTGCGGAGGGCGGACCTGGCCGCTAATTGTGTCGCCAGTCTTGAGGTCGAATTTGCGAATTTGGGAGGGCGAGACGTAGATATCGTCGGGGCCGGGCAAATAGTTGTAGTCGGGCGAGCGGAGAAAGCCATAGCCGTCGGGCAGAATTTCCAGCACGCCTTCGGCAAAAATGTGGCCTTCTTTTTCGCTCTGCGCCTGGAGGATCTTGAAGATCAGATCCTGCTTGCGCAGACCGCTGGCCCCGGGCAGATCCAGAGATCGGGCGATCTTGGTCAGCTCGGTTATGTTTTTTTCTTTGAGTTCTGCGATGGTCATCGATTCACCTGCGAGGAGATTTCAGTAGGGGGGATGCGAAAGAGAAGTACTTACTTCCGGGGCAGGGCGGGCGGGCCGGTTATGCAGCCCGCCGTTGTGCCTCAACAAAATGTTCCGGCTCGGCAAGAACAAACTGCCGCTCCGAGCTTGCAATCCGGTCCAGCACTTCGTTCATGGTTTCCTGGATTCTAGTGTTGGGCTTGTGAAACTTGCGGGTAGCCTTGGAAGCAAGCTGACAAAGCATATAACGATTCCGCAAAGTATGCAAAGCATCAAAAACACGATCAGAGCGCTTCATTTTTGCCTTTCTCCTAACCCGGGAAGTCGTGATTGCCTAACTTCGTCGCCCTGGGCAGTTCCGTTCAGCAAACGTAAATGACTCATTTCAAGTGAGTTGTACGGGAAAAGCACTGCCTACTCGTATAGATGCTCCGCTGTGGCCGAAAGTTTCTTCTTTCCAGGATTGATCCGGTTTATTAGCGGAGGTTCTCGGAACTACTTTGACCACCCATGCCCGCGGAACTCTGTACTTTAGCGAGGAAAGGGGGAGAGGTCAAGGGGTTTTTTCGCAGTTATGCTGCTGACAGGCCCACGAGTAAAATGATGAGCGAAGGGGAACACACCATGAAGCTGAGCAACGATCAAAGACAGACGCTCAAGCGAATCAGACTCGGCGCACAGCGGTTGCGCCTTGACCACGACTTTGCAATCCTGTCCCGTAGGGTTGGGCCACTAACCATCAGGGAGTTGTTGCTATTGGCATACTTGGCAGGCAGAGGGTGAGCCCAATCCAGGTATTGTCAATGAACAGGGTTTGCGTAATGGACCCTGCCGCAACAGTGCTTCGCCCATCGGTAGTGGGTCACTTTCAATTTCCACAGACTCGCTTTAGCATCGGCTTCCGTGGCATCATGGAGCCGTGCCACAAAAGAAGACCCCGGAAGATCGCCTCCCTTTTGAACGGCTAGGTGAATCTCTTTACGATAAAGAAACCCGCGAGGCAGAGAAAATACTAGCCAAGCAACGTGCCAGTCGGAAGCTTTCTTCAGCCAAGCCAAAAAGGAAGCGGCCAAAGTCATGACAGTCGGCAAAGGCAAACGCCCACGCGATCCGAACCAGCTCGCAAAATGGATCGTAGACCGCTCCACGGATGAGACACCAGAGCAAGAACAAGAACTGAGAAGCAGCAGCAGTTCCACACTTCCGCCTCATGTTTCCGAATACATGTCTTTAATCGGGCGCAAAGGCGGTCAGATCGGCGGGAAACGTCGGCTCAAGACCATGACCAAGGCGCAACGTCAGAGAGTCGCTGCAAAGGCTGCTAGGACACGCTGGAAGAAGCACTAAAAGCCATTTATCCGCGAAACATGCGAACCGTATTTATCATGCCAGCGGGAGGTCCGGGTTGCTGTGATTCTCCAGTTTCGGGGTCTTGCCCTTCTAATCGGGTGACTTCCTCGCGTAGTCGTGCAACCTTGAGAATGCAATCGCGTATTTCGTTAGTTATCGGCAATAGATGTTGTACCTGAACAAACTCTTCGGTGTTTGGGAGTTGCTGCAGCTTCGACTGAAAGCGTAGATCGTGCGATTCATGCACGAAAATAAGATTTTCCGGTTCATTGGCGAGAATCTTGCCAACTTCCTGCATTCTCTCGCCCAATCTTCTGGCCTTGCCTTTTAAGGCTGCTAATTCTTTTTTTGCTTCCTGATATTCTCGGCGGGTTCGACCAGCTTCTTTGTCCATATCTTCGGCAGTCACTTGGCAACTCCTAGTATAAAAAGTGCTCATTTATTGTAGGCGAACATTAAACGAAATGCAAATTATCTTGACATGCTAAAGCAGCTATAGTATAAGAGTCAATATGAATTGCCTCGATACGGAAGCCCGCGCTAAGGTGATTAGCTGCTTGATTGAGGGCTGCTCAATTCGCGCCACCGTTCGGATGACGGGAGTTGCTAAAAATACGGTTGTAAAGCTGCTTGCGGACATCGGGTGCGCCTGTGCCGCTTACCACAATCAGACCGTGCGGAATCTGAAAGTGCGACGTTTGCAGGCCGATGAGATTTGGTGCTTCGTTGGAGCGAAAGCGAAGAATACAAGGCCGGAAAAGAAGCAAGAGGGTTGGGGCGATATTTGGACATGGGTTGGCATCGATGCAGACACGAAACTCGTCGTTTCCTATTTGGTTGGCGGACGCGACGGCGGATGGGCCACTGAGTTTATGGAAGATTGCGCCAGCCGAATTAGCAATCGCGTGCAGATCACGACCGATGGTCACAGGGTCTATTTGGACGCAGTAGAGAACGCATTCGGTGCGGATATTGATTACGCTCAGTTACAGAAAATCTACGGCGCTGTTGTTGAGAACGAAACACGCTACTCGCCAGCGAAGTGCATCGGCTGTGACATGAAAGTAGTAAGCGGAAATCCTGATCCAAAGCATGTGAGCACGAGCTATGTTGAACGCCAGAACTTAACGATGCGGATGCACATGCGCCGCTTTACTCGGCTCACAAACGGATTCAGTAAGAAAGTGGACAATCACCGTCATTCCGTTGCGCTGCACTACATGTTCTACAACTTCTGCCGGATTCATCAGACTTTGAAAGTAACGCCAGCAATGGAAGCTGGCGTAACAGACCACGTATGGAATATTGAAGAACTGTGCGCCTTGCTGCCCAAGCCGACAGTCTCTAGCTCGAAAATCGAAAAGAAGCTGATTGCGAAGGCACTCAGCACGCGTTAATCGTCTTTAAGATTGTCACCTAGAAGGCTGGTAACTAGCGCCGTCGCCGTATTTGGTAGCCTTGGAGAGCCTTCATCAATCCAGAGTTTTCGCATTTGCTTTAAGTGGTCGGATGTTACGGGAACTAGGCCGCCAGTTCGTTTCATGGCAAACATCACCGTGTTTGGGCCTACTCCTAACGTTCTTTCAGCCATGAATTTCGCGGTTGCAACGTAATAAATGACCGTTGCAACGTCCATTCCCGGACGGCAATTGTGAAAATAGAGCGTGCTCAAGGCAGCGGGAGCGCCACTACCACAGGCGTAGAGACCAGCCGTTTTGTGAAGTTTGATCCCTTGGTAATCGGCACTGAATATATAAGGGTATGGACGTGACTTCCTCTCTTGCGCCAAGCTTGTTGCGGTTGCGCCCCACCCACAAACAATTATTTCTGCATCATATTCTTCTGCGCCAAGGGCTATGCTACGGGAAAGATCAGATTGCACTTGCGTTGGATAGCGTTTCCCTTTGGACAAGAATGTCGGCATATCCAAGCCGAAGGGAGCCAAGTAGTGACCAGCACTCCATGAGCCGAGTTCCTCTCTGTGGGCTGTCTCCAAGAGGTGCTTTATCGTTTTCGGATCGTTATCGGATGCGGATAGCATTCTTCGCGTCAATGCATCTACTAACGAATCAACATGACCGAGCGTTCCAGAAAGCATGATCGCCCAGTCCGCAACAAAGTGAATCTTTGCAGCAAGCGGGTCGGTTGTCGCAAGATTACTGGCAACCATTGTGTCTGCGGCACAAACCAGATACTTCCCATGTTCAGCATTCGCAGCTATGCAAATCGTCAATTTGCGACTGGGGAGCCGCCTAAGCTTTAGCTTTCGATGCGGGAGCGGCTTTAGGAGAAGCATCCTAGCACCGTCCCTGTGGAAATTGAAACTGACCCACTACCCGCCCATCCGGTAGCTTGACAAGCATGAATCGCTGATTTATCGTCGCGACTTCGGTGCCCTCCTTGAAAGCTGTAACATATTTAGGAATAGCGACTTAAGAGGTTATGGCCATCCAGCAGCGCTATACGCTGGTGTGCGACGATATAAGGGTTGAAAACACTGGGAAGCTGTTCGTAATAGGGCTGTACACGCCATAGGGCTGTACACGCCAGATGTAATCGTGGAAAAACTTCCATTTACTATTCCTCTACTGGCGTTTCTGCAGGCATATGATGTCGATACAGCAGGAACCCTCAAGTTTCGGGCAGCACTACAGCACACGGATTCAGAGAGCGTTATTGCAGAAGCGACAGGGGTTCTCGACATTCCAGAGAGTTCCTTAATGGGCTTCGCCGTCCTCAAGTTTGGGAATCTGAGATTTGAGAATGGTGGTCGATATAGCTTTGTGATGACGATCAATGGGCAATCCGAGCCACTCATTCACACGTTCAACATCAGTGCTAGGCTAACATGAGCACGACGACTATCAATCCGATTAGGGTAACAGAAGAACGCAGGTATACTCGCAATCGACGAGGGAACACCGCGGATTTTGTGGAGGTTCCACCAGAGCCCCAGATTGCACACTCAACCTCAGTTCTGCAGCCTAAGCTGAGAACGGAGGCGACGAGATTTGACAAGAAAATGTATGAACTTCTTTTGTCCAGCGCTGTGGCATCATCGATTTGTTTTTTTAGTGTAATATTCGCGGTCCTTGAAATCGTGGGCGTGTTCCATATCGCGCACCCCCTTTTCTGGGGCGTAATCGCGACAGGCAGTCTAGGCGTATCCGGTTCAAGCTGGATTTACCTAAGGCGGCTTCTTCGTGAATCCTACAGATCTAGTCAAAGAACTCACTAAGGTACTGAAGTTTCTTCCACTGCGGAAGCTCACCGCAAATCAGACATTCGATCTCTTTTGGGACGTTGTATCCCTCACATTTGTAATCGCAGTATTGTTCACAAAGGATGTTGGTCCAGGGGGAATCGTTACACGGCTTCTGGCAGTCGTCTTCTTTATCGCTTTCACGAGTTGGTCATTGGTGGTAAACACACGGTGAGTCTCTCTGGCGATTCGAGGTACGCGATCCCCCAAGTTCCGTTTGACCAACCCGCCCTCGCATTGCTATAAAGACTGGTCTGGTGCCGGGGGTTCCTGCCTGGGGAAATTCGCTCCCCGCCAGCGGGCTCCTCGGTCAGCGATGTCCGACGCGGCCAAGCTCAACACTCCTGTTCAAGTCTTGTGGTGGAAGCGTGTTCGGAACTCCGGCAATGCGCTCCGCAGCCGCTCTCATATCACGAGCGTGCGACGGACCGGTGCCGGAAGGCGGTGCCTGAGCTCGTAATCATCCTGATCAAAAGCATACGTACCGGAGGAAATCCTATGCGCATCTGGCTCGCGAATGCTGCGTCCCAAGGATGCCGTTTCATCAAGACTCTGTCACTGCTTGGCCTTCTGGCAATGCTGAGCGTTCCCGCGCTGGCCCAGGGCAGCGAGGAAGCAGGTGGCGAGGCCAACCTCAGGCTGCCCGATCTATCCAGTGTTACGTTCCTGGGAGTCGATGGGCACAAGCTGCTGCTGATCGGCATTCTGTTCTGCATTTTCGGGCTGGGTTTCGGCCTGGTCATCTACACCCGGCTTAAGAATCTGCCAGTGCACCGCTCGATGCGGGAAATCTCCGAGCTGATCTATGAGACTTGCAAAACTTATCTCATCACGCAGGGCAAGTTCCTGTTGCTGCTTTGGGCATTTATCGCGGTCGTCATCCTGCTTTATTTCGGCGTGCTGCTGAAATATGACGCTTTGCGCGTCGTCGTTATTCTGCTGTTCAGCGTCGTGGGTATTGCAGGCAGTTATGGTGTGGCCTGGTTTGGTATTCGCGTAAATACCTTTGCCAATTCGCGGACGGCTTTCGCCGGACTGGCGGGCAAGCCCTATCCCATTTATCGCATCCCGCTCGAAGCCGGAATGAGCATCGGCATGATGCTCATAAGTGTCGAACTACTGATGATGCTAGTCATTCTTTTGTTTATTCCGGGTGACTATGCGGGACCGTGTTTTATTGGATTTGCAATCGGGGAGTCTCTGGGCGCCGCCGCGCTGCGTATCGCCGGTGGAATCTTTACCAAGATTGCGGACATCGGCTCTGACCTGATGAAGATCGTCTTCAAGATCAAGGAAGACGACGCACGCAATCCGGGTGTAATTGCAGACTGCACAGGTGACAATGCAGGCGATTCGGTTGGGCCGTCGGCGGACGGCTTTGAGACGTATGGGGTAACCGGCGTGGCGCTGATCACCTTCATCTTGCTGGCGGTGAAAGACCCCGCTGTCCAAGTGCAGCTTTTGGTCTGGATTTTCGTCATGCGCATTGCGATGCTGGTAGCCAGCGCAGCCGCCTACTTCCTGAACAGCGCAATCGCAAAAGCCAGGTATAGCAAAGCCGATGTGATGAACTTCGAAGCTCCGCTGACCTCGTTGGTGTGGATTACATCCGCCGTTTCCATCGCAATTACCTACATCATTTCTTCATTAATCATTCCGCAGTTAGGCGGTGATTCCTCGCAGTGGTGGAAGCTGGCCACGATTATTTCTTGCGGCACCCTGGCCGGTGCGGTCATCCCGGAACTCGTCAAGGTGTTTACCTCAACCGAGTCGCGGCATGTGAAGGAGGTTGTGGTTTCAGCGCAGGAAGGTGGGGCCTCGCTGGACATCCTGTCAGGATTCGTAGCCGGCAATTTTTCGGCCTATTACCTAGGGCTGTCGATGGTGGCGTTAATGTCCGTCGGGTATTACTTCAGCACCATGGGGCTGGAAAATCTTATGGTGGCGGCGCCGGTATTCGCGTTCGGGTTGGTCGCCTTCGGGTTCCTCGGTATGGGCCCTGTGACCATCGCTGTAGATTCTTACGGTCCGGTCACCGACAACGCTCAGTCCGTGTATGAACTGTCTCTAATCGAGCAGATCCCGAACATCCAACAGGAGATCAAGCGGGATTTCAATTTCGACGCGCATTTCGAGCGCGCCAAGGACTTGCTGGAGGCCAATGACGGCGCAGGTAACACTTTCAAGGCGACCGCCAAGCCGGTGCTGATTGGGACTGCCGTGGTGGGGGCGACCACCATGATCTTTTCCATCATCATGGCGCTGACGAAGGGGCTGACGGTGAACGTGAACAATCTCTCGTTGCTGCATGCGCCGTTCGTTCTTGGTCTGATTACAGGAGGCGCAATCATTTATTGGTTCACCGGCGCTTCGACGCAGGCGGTGACCACGGGCGCGTACCGCGCCGTGGAGTTCATCAAGCGCAATATCAAACTGGAAGGAGTGGAGAAGGCCTCGGTTGCCGACAGCAAAAAAGTCGTCGCGATCTGCACCCAATATGCGCAGAAAGGCATGTTGAATATCTTCATTTCGGTTTTCTTCGCGACCCTGGCGTTCGCTTTCGTGGAGCCCTTTTTCTTTATTGGATATCTGATCTCGATCGCAACCTTCGGCCTGTATCAGGCAATCTTCATGGCGAACGCAGGCGGCGCATGGGATAACGCTAAGAAGATCGTTGAAGTCGAACTGAAGCAGAAGGGCACTGCCCTTCACGACGCAACAGTTGTCGGGGACACGGTGGGCGATCCCTTTAAAGACACCTCTTCCGTCGCGCTGAATCCCATCATCAAGTTCACGACACTTTTCGGGTTGTTAGCAGTGGAGCTGGCGGTCTCCCTAACACAGAAGCAGGGGGCGACGTTGGCGCATATTCTGGCTCTCATTTTCTTTGCAGTCTCCATAACATTCGTGTACCGCTCTTTTTACAAAATGCGAATCGAGCGAGGAGCTGCGCCGGCCGAGGCGCGAGCAGCGGCGGATTAGAGATTAATATTCGTTACGCTTGTCGGCTGGAACTACCCTGGTTTTCCGGTAACATTTATCTGGAGGTTTATGATGTCTTCTCTCGCTGCGAAAACTTGTGTGCCCTGCAAGGGCGGTGTGCCGCCGCTCAAGGGCAAAGAACTGGAACAAATTTATAAGCAGATTCCGCAATGGGCGCACTGGAAAATCGTCAACGAACACCACATCACCCGCGCCTTCAGTTTCCCCGATTTCAAGAAGGCGCTGGATTTCGTGAATCGCGTCGGCGCACTGGCGGAGGAACAGGGACACCATCCCGACATTCTGCTCACCTGGGGCAAAGCCGAGATTACCCTATGGACGCACAAGATCGACGGCCTCACTGAAAGCGACCTTATCATGGCAGCGAAAATCGATCAGTTGTACAAATGAGTTCTGCCCGGGGCGCGCCACGAAGTTCTAATCTGCAGCCTTGGCCACCCCGGTGGGCCGTTGCCCCGCCCGCTGCATGCCCCATCCCCATAAGCTGGCAGGCAATAACATCAACAGACCTGTCGCAGCCGCAATTGTGCGGGCAGATAAACCCCAGTCGAGAAACAGCCCGCAAACGTATGCACCAACCGCGATGGTCAGCATGGAGAACCCGAGGTCTGCGGCAAATACCCGGCCGCGAAAACGGTCTTCTGTGTTGAGCTGCAACAGCGTTGTAGAGAAGACCCAAACGGTTGATCCGCCGCAGTGAGCGAACATCACGCAGAGACAGGCAATCCAGACATTGGGCGCTGCGCCCAACGCGCCGTAACCTGCAGCGATGATCAAATATCCAAATAGAATTCCCAGGCGCAGCCGACGGTCCGATTGTCCCGCCCAGCGTGCCGATACCAATGGTCCCATGATGGCGCCAATCCCGCGTGCGCCAAGAAGCAGGCTCATGCCCAGAACAGCTCCACGTTGAGGGTCGATCCCGCGGAGATGTACCGGGAAATAACGGTGTCCCATAACCGTGAATAGTACCCAACTCGGCCCGATCATCAATTCCCCGGCCTTGGCAAATACCGCCGCGAGCAGACGGCGATCAGTTCGCACGTAACGGATGCCTTCCAAAACCGGAGAGTAGTCGAGCAGATCGTGAACGCGCAGCGGCGCTGCTGACGCTACGTGCGGCTCTTCGAAGCGCATTCTGCGGATCAGAATTGCAGAGACCAGAAAAGAAAGTGCATTCAGCACGAATACAGCATCGCGGCCCAGTAGCGCAGCGACCAGTCCGCCGACGGAAGCGCCAATCAGCAGATTCACAGACCAGGTGGCGGAAGAAAGCGTGTTGGCGACGATGATCTCGTCCCGGGAGGTGATGTTGGGAACGACTGCGTTGCGCGCGGGCTCGAAAAACGCAGCCATGACCGTCTCCAACAGCAGCAGTGGATACACCAGCCAGACCGTGGAACGGGAGCGCACGAACAGCATCGATAGCACAATGCCGAAGCGAGCCAGGTCGGCGATGATCATGACGCGTCGCCGGCGCACGCGATCATTTAATACTCCAGCAGCGGGACCCACAAAGGTTTGCGGCAGGACTTGCAGCACCAGGGCGAGGGCAACCGAACCAGCCCGCCCGGTGAGTTGCAGCAGCAGGCTGTAGATTGCCAGCGTATAGAACCAGTCGCCGATCTCGCTGACGATTTGCGCCAGCCACAAGCGCCGGAAATTCGCGTTCTCGCGAAGCAGGTGGAGATAAGCGGATATAGAGACCGACGGAGCCTCGCGCTCGGGTTGAGGGTCCATACTTGCGTTACAGCGACGAACAGCATACCAGCGCGCAAGCTTTGCACCCGGTGGCGGTAAATGATTGAGCCGTATACGGCTAATCCTGTATGAAAACTGTACGTGCGAGGTTGCTGTTAGTGTGAAAGGCTTTTCACTCCCGGGGTTTCAGATTGGCGCAGTTAATCCACAGCCTAACGCCAACCTATTGCGCTACAGTGATTTAGGTCGAAAGAAAAGAGGCGTCAGAAACCCCCATTTGGCAGGGCAAATGCACTACTTCAGATCGGAGGAAACTGACTATGCGGGCCCGCAAATATTTCGGCCTTTTATTGGCGCTGTTTTGTCTGCTCTCAATTTCGGCTCTGGCTAATACATGCAACGATTTCGCGACGTTCACCTGCGGTCAAGGCACTCCGAATGTTGCTCGCCTGGCATCCTCTAGCGGCGGTTTTACGGTATCGACTTCAAACGGCGCCGCAGCCGACGACATCATCATCGTGGCAGCCTCCCTGGGATCCTTGGCAGGTGCGCAGCTGAACGGCACTTCATTTACGTCCCTGAGCACTTTCCCTGAAGGCGGAGCGCTGGGAGCCATCAGTACCGCATTCGGATGTTCGGGCACCTGCAGCGGTCTTTCTTTCGGCTTCGTTGATTTGCAGAGCGCCTTAGCGGCTAACGGCAGCGTTAGCGTATCGGCGAGCGGACTTCCCGCTAACACTGCACTGTATGCCATGCTGGTGGTGAATGGAAAGATTGAGTTCATTACCCCGAACTCCGCCGCGCTGATTATCGGCAAGTCGGTTGTTCCCGAGCCTGGCACGATGACGTTGCTTGGGACCGGATTGGTCGGCTTGGCTGGCCTGGTCCGACGCAAGATTCGCAGCTGACGTCCTCTCACAGCAGTACCTCCTGTAAACCCCGGGATGCACCCGGGGTTTAGTTTTTGGTGCGAGGGGGCTAAGTCGTGCCGGTCGCCAACTTCTGCCTCAGGTCCGCCGCGATCTGTTGGCCATGGAAGCGGCCATTCTCAATAAAAATCTCGTTGGTTCTCGAGCCTGCGACGATCACGCCCGCGACGTAGATACCCGGCACATTGCTTTCGAGAGTTATGGGATCGCACACCGGCCGGCATTGGTCGGCTGAAAGCTCGATGCCCATGGAGCGCAGGAAATCGTAGTCAGGATGATAGCCGGTCATTGCGAACACGAAGTCGTTCTTCAGACGGACTGGCCCCTCAGGCGTGTCCAGGTTGACGTAGTCAGGCAGGATTTCCAGCACCGAGCTGCGAAAATAGGCCGCGATGTCTCCATTCTTAATGCGATTCTCGATATCGGGCAGGATCCAATACTTCACATGATTGTGCATTTTTGCTCCGCGATGCACCAGAGTCACGCGGGCGCCGTGTCGCCACAAATCCAGAGCAGCGAGAGCGGCGGAATTCTTGCCGCCTATGACCAGGACGTCGGTGGCGAAAAACGGATGCGGTTCGCGGTAGTAATGAAAGACCTTTGATAAGTCCTCTCCCGGAACATCCAGAGGATTGGCCAAATCGTAATAGCCAGTTGAGACGATCAGTTTGCGGGTCGCATAGTCGTAGACATGACCCTCGCGATCAGTAGCGGTGAGATGAAATTTGCCGTCCTGGCCAGTCACGGTCTTGACCCATTGATACTGGCGAATGTCGAGGCGGTAGTGCTCGGCGACTTTGCGGTAGTACTCGAGCGCCTCTTCGCGCGTAGGTTTCTGGCGTGAAGTGCTGAAAGGGATGTCACCGATCTCCAGCAATTCCGGCGTGGTGAAGAATGACATGTTGGCTGGGTAGTGGAAGATCGAGTTGACGACGCAGCCTTTGTCGATGGCCATGACCTTGAAGCCTGCGCGCTGCGCTTCAATCGTGCACGCTAGCCCGGTAGGACCGGCGCCGATCACAATTACATCGGCGCGAGTTTCAGTCGGTAGGTCGGTCTGCGCGCGCGGCAGAGTGTCGGGAATTTCCTTGACTGGCAAAAATTAGTATTCCTGGAAGGCTGTGTGCACCCAGCTCGATTTGCAGAGTCATGATTCTAGCATGTGGCAGCGAGGGCCTTGAGAAACTGATGAGTCCCGATTTTACAAAACGCGGGCCTGGCTAGAATTTCTCTAAATGTCGAGAGCCTCCTGAGCAGAACGGCGGTAGTCGGCACGTTATAATTTTTCTGTCCGCTCAACGATTATGGCTACTCCCTCAGAAAAGCCGACTCGCACGCGCACTGAATCCGACAGCATGGGACAGATTGAAGTCCCGGCGAATGTCTACTGGGGTGCGCAGACACAACGCTCGCTGCTTCACTTCAATATCGGCCGCGACACGATGCCGCCGGAACTGATTCGCGCGTTTGGCGTCCTCAAGAAGGCATGTGCGCTGGTGAACCAGGATCTTGGCAAGCTCCCTCCCGACAAAGCCAAACTCATCGTCCGGGCCGCCGACGAGATCATCGCCGGCAAGCTCAACGAACAGTTTCCGCTTCGCATCTGGCAGACCGGGAGCGGCACGCAGACAAACATGAACGTCAACGAGGTCATCTCCAACCGCGCCATTGAGCTTGCGGGCGGCCAGATGGGCTCAAAGAAACCGATACATCCCAACGATGATGTGAACATGTCGCAATCATCGAACGATACGTTCCCTGCTGCCATGCACATTGCAGCGGCAGAGCGGGTGAAGAATGCGCTGATTCCGGCGATCAAGAGCGTTCACGATGCGATTGCTGCCAAGGCGAAGCAGTTCAATGATGTCGTAAAAATTGGGCGCACGCATTTGCAGGATGCCGTGCCCCTGACCATAGGGCAGGAGTTTGGCGGCTGGGCAAGCCTGTTGGAGCGTGACATTAAGCGCCTGGAGCAGGCGCTCGATGGCCTGTACGATCTCGCCATCGGCGGAACTGCGGTTGGCACAGGGTTGAATGCGCCTCCCGGGTTTCCGGAGCGCGCTGCCAAGAAGATCGCGGAACTCACTGAGCTTCCGTTCCGCTCGCATCCCAACAAGTTCGCTGCGCTATCGGCCCACGACGAGATCGTGTTCGCGCAAGGCGCGCTGGAAACCCTGGCTGCATCGCTGATGAAAATCTCCAACGACATCCGCTGGCTCGCCTCCGGCCCGCGTTGCGGTTTAGGCGAGCTGTCGATCCCAGAAAACGAGCCTGGCTCTTCGATCATGCCCGGCAAAGTCAATCCCACGCAGTGCGAAGCCATGACCATGGTCTGCGCCCAGGTCCACGGCGCAACCGCCGCCGTCAGCTTCGCGGGCTCGCAAGGCAACTTCGAACTTAACGTATTCAAGCCGGTGATCATTTACAACTTTCTGCACTCAGTCACTCTGATCACGGATGCTTGCCACGGCTACGTCGAGTACATGATCAAAGGCATCGAGGTCGATAAGGCCAAGGTTGATTGGTACGTAAAGAACTCTCTCATGCTGGTGACCGTGCTCACACCGAAAGTCGGCTATGACAAAGCTGCCAAGATAGCCCACACGGCGCACGTTGAGCACACCAGCCTGCGCGAAGCGGCGTTGAAACTGGGCTTTCTCACCGGCGAGGAGTTCGATCAACTCATGAAGCCGGAGAAGATGACAAGGCCGTAGCCGAGACACCGGTTGGGAATCGCGGGCGGGTTGCCCACTCATTCGAGTTCTTTGCGTATGAGTTGAGTGGCCACCGCGAGCTATTCCGCATCAAAATAGCTGTGCGAAGCAATGACCCCAATTTATTCAGCGAAAGATACAGAGTGATTGCAGTAGAAGCCGAGCGTCTTATTATCAAAGGCATTATCACCGGCACTGTACTGACAATCGTGAACAGCGATGCATGCATCCCGCTCACGTCTGAAGAATATCCGCTCGGGAAATTAGTTGTTCTCAGCGACCCTTGTGCTTCTGCGCCAAACTAGTTCCAGGTCACATTACGTCGTATTTCTTAGCTCGCCTTCGATTCGGGCAAATCCTTCTTTTTGCCACGCCGACGACTCGCCACTTTCTCCGAGTTGGCCCGCTGAATGAATCCACGTACTGATGCTTCCAACAAGGCATCAATCGTGCCCATGAAATGGATCGTGTCAGGCACCAGAAAACTCAATTCGATCCTGCTAAAGTTATTCTGGATGCAATCTGCGATTGAAGCCTGCAATAGTCTG
>QIAA01000057.1 GCA_003224905.1 Acidobacteriota bacterium | reverse complement strand
CTTCCCCGAGGTAATCTTCGTTAATGCCCTTTTCGCCGGGCACATTCTTTTTTCGCAGGCGCTTTTTTAGAACCTCGGGCGTGGCTTGCAGGTAAATGACCAGGTCCGGGGTAGGCAACTGCTCGCGAAAGTAGTTGTAATAGCGATTGTAAGTATCGAGTTCCACGTCGCTGAGGTTCAGGCAGGCGAACAGCTTGTCTTTTTCAAAGATGAAGTCTGTGACCACCACTTTCTGCGAGCGCGGTCCGAGATCAAGGGCATGCAACTGTTCGAAGCGGCGGATCAGAAAAGTTAACTGGGCCTGGAACCCTGCACCGGGCTCGCCCTCATAGAAGGCGCCCAGGAAAGGATTCTCTTCTGGTTCCATGACGCGTTGGGCGTTCAAACGCTCAGCCAGGATCCGCGTCAGTGTGCTCTTCCCGACTCGTATCGGGCCTTCTATTGCAATGTACCGGGGCAGTTCAAAGAGGTTAGCCATGGGCTAGTCGAACCTTGGCAGCATATATCGTGAGAGGCGCGGAGACAATTGAGGGAAAGGTTAACAGAGAAGGCAGAAGTAAGAAGGCAGAAGGCAGAAGGCAGAAGTCAGAAGTAAAAATCCACCCGTTTCCCGCTGGTTTGTTACTTCTGACTTCTGACTTCTGCATTCTGCATTCTGCATTCTGACTTCTGTCGTGAGTTTACAATCCTTTCCATGCTTGGCGCCCTTGCCGTCACTGCAGCTGCCGCTTGTGCTGCCGGATATCAAACTATGGCGCCCAGAGGGCAGTGGTACGGGCAAACATTCACTGGTTTGCGGCGTGGTTCGAAAAAGTTGGCGCTCACTTTTGATGATGGCCCAAACGACCCTTACACGCTCCGCCTACTTGACGTGCTGGCAAAACATGATGTCCGTGCCACTTTCTTCTTGATTGGACGCTTTGCGCGCCAATGTCCGGAGATCGCTCGAAAGGTGGGCGACTCGGGGCATGTAATTGGCAATCACACTTTCAATCACCCGTTGTTGATCTTTAAACCTGAATCGGAAATTCGGAGCGAACTGACGGAATGTGAGGCTGCTCTGAGCGATGCAGTTGGAGCGCATTCCGATCTGTTTCGACCTCCTTTTGGCGGACGCCGTCCTGCGGTTCTGCGTATCGCGCGTGAGATTGGCCTGCAAACCGTGATGTGGAACGTAACCGGCTACGACTGGAACGCGAAATCGGCCGAGGAAATAGAGCGCAAAGTAGGGAATCAGGTTCGCGGCGGCGATGTGATTCTGCTGCATGATGGAGGACATCAGGCCATGGGGATAGACCGCTCGTTCACCATCGGGGCAGTGGAAAGGATGATCAGTCGCTACAAAGGTAAGGGATATCAGTTCGTCACCATTCCGGAAATGATGCGAGCATCGGCTGAGACTGAAGTAGTCTGACTTCCGAGGAAACACATACCACCCTTCCCTCTTCAGGATATCTTCAGCTTCGTGCCGCTCCAGATCCGTCCACACGTTTCATGCGTTTTCTTTCTAGGGTGTTTTCAGTACGCGCATTTTGCCCGGTGAATGAAGTTCTTGCTATGGCAGATTCTACTTACGTTCGGATGGCTGCGGCGGCTGCAACCTAACTCCTCACCACGCACTGATTTATCTGTCCCATGCGAGCGCAATCGGCATGGCACGCGAGTTGCGTACCTCATTGCAGGGACTTTGCCGGTACCGTATGACATGGGCTGGAAAGTCTTGGGGAGGTTACCGTGGTCAGGCAAAATCGCTCCTGGTTTGCACTGATAACTTTTTGTGCGGCTAGCGCGTTGGTTGCCGCGCTTGGGCTCGCGATCTTAATCGCCAGTGCTACTGTTGCGTTTGCCCTGGCGCAATCTTTCAATATTCACCGAAACGGGGAAGTCGCCTCCACTGCGACATTCGATGGCATGATCACCGACGCGCGCTGCGGAGCGCGACATGCCAAGGATTCGAACAAAAGTCCCGCTGAATGCTCCCGTATGTGCGTACGAAAGGGAGAGCAGTACCTGTTAGTGGACGGCGAAAAGCGATACACGCTGAGTGGTAATCCCCAGGTGATAGAGAGGTTGGCAGGTCAGAGGGTAAAAGTGTCCGGCAAGCTGGACGGGCAAACGATTCAGGTAAGCTCGGCAAAACCGCTGTAAGCTACTCAGCCGGCCGCTCTGCCATAGCAGCTTGCGATTTCTTTAGCTCGCCATTCGGCACCTGGACAGGCACCACGGGTACAGCTTGGACAACCGGAATTGCCGAACGCGACTCAGTACGGCTTCCCGCGCGCTCATCCCATTTTCCAAAAATCATCTTCCCTGCGGTAGTCTGCAGCACGGACGTCACTGAAATGTCGATTGTTTTCCCGATCATCTTGCGGGCGTTGTCCACGACAACCATCGTGCCGTCGTCCAGATAAGCAACGCCCTGGTTGTATTCTTTGCCTTCTTTCAATACAAAAACTTTCATGCCCTCACCCGGCAAGACGATTGGCTTCAGCGAGTTTGCCAGTTCGTTGATGTTCAGCACCGCGACACCCTGAAGCTGGGCCACCTTATTCAGATTGAAATCGTTGGTGATGATTTTGCCTTCATACAGCTTGGCCAGTTCGATCAGCTTTAGATCAACTTCGCGAACGGCAGGAAAGTCGTCTTCCACAATTTGAATCTGCAGCGTGGCGACTTTCTGAAGCCGCTGCAGAATGTCGAGGCCGCGCCGGCCACGATTGCGCTTAAGCGAATCGGCAGAATCGGCCACCAGCTGCAACTCGCGGAGAACGAACTGCGGTATTACGATGATGCCATCGAGAAATCCAGTCTCCGCGATGTCGGCGATGCGGCCGTCGATGATTACGCTGGTGTCCAGAATTTTGTAACTCTTCTTTGACTGCTTCTCGCCGCCGAAAATACCGCCCAAGGCCGACAAGTTGAGCAGATCTCCCTTGTTCGCGCCGACGATCAGTCCAACGTAGGCCATCAGGAGCATCACCAGGATCTGAAGAAAACTTCGGAGGTGAGGAGCATCGAGGCTATTGCGGATCACTAACGCAAACAGGTAGGCGCCAAAGATTCCCAGCACGCTTCCGATCGCGGCTCCGATCAGGCGTTTCAGGCTGACTCGCCGCAGTCTCCACTCGAAGAGAACAATCGCCAGGCCAATGCCGGCCCCTATTGAAGCGTCCAGCTTTGAAGCGAGCCCGAAAGGCTCAATCAGGTAACAGGTAATAGAAACAATGAGGACAAATAGAATCCGAACCAGAACCAAATCCACTGCTGAACCTCCCCGTAACTCCGGGTACAACGGTGCTCACCGGAGTTCCGCACCGCGTCCCACTTGCCCTTAACCGGGAAGCGGCGATCTTAATCCGGAGCATATTAATTAGCGATGAACCGTGCTCCGGTCCGTACAGTCCAACTGTACGGAAACCCCAACAATTATCAGGAAAAGTATATACCTTATTGCAAACAGAAAAGCCCAGCGTACCCACGCCAAGAACCGCCAAAAGACCGGCTCCGCGACCCTGCCTGCGCGGTTGATAGACTGCTGAGCATGAAAGCCCTCGTGATTTCACGGCTGGGCGGACCTGAAGTATTGCAGATTCAGGAGATGCCGGATCCGTCTCCGGCTGCAGGACAGGAAATTGTGAGCGCACAAGCCGGCGGTCTGAATTTTGCCGATGTCATGACCATGCAGGGCGGGTATCCCGGGGCCCCGAAACCGCCGCTGGTAGCCGGACGCGAGTTTTGCGGTGTCCGCCAGAGTGACGGACAACGAGTCATGGGATATGCGCAATGGGGAGGGTTTGCCGAGCAGGTGGCGGCGAGTGCTCAGCTCCTCTGGCCCGTGCCACAGGGGTGGACGGCAGAGGAAGGAGCAGCTTTCGCGGTCAACTACTTCACGGCGTATTTTGCGTATTGGAAAGCTAGGCTGCTCGAGAGTTCATCTGCAAGCAAACAGCCACGGGTTCTGATTCATGCGGTGGCCGGCGGTGTGGGAACCGCAGCGGTGCAAATCGGCAAGCTGCTGGGCATGGAAATGTATGGAACGTCCTCGTCTGATGAGAAGCTGACGCGAGTAAAAGAACTGGGACTGCAGCACTGCATCAACTACAAGCGCATCGATTACGAGCAGGCGATCCAGGAGATCACGCATGGAGAAGGCGTGGACGCGGTGTTTGAAATGCTGGGCGGGGAGCATACGGCCAAGAGCACACGCTGTCTGCGCGACTTCGGTCGCGTGATTATTTATGGCAGCGCTACCGGACAGCGCGCCGAGCTTGATTCAAGAGCACTATACGCCAAGGGAGCGAGCATCCACGGGCTGTGGCTGACATACCTCTCGACGAAGAGTGATCTCATGCGAGCAGCCTGGAAACAGTTGTCAGTATGGATTAGTGCTGGCCACTTACATCCGGTGATAGGAACTGTATTGCCACTGGAACAGGCTGCAGAGGCATATAAGCTCCTGATGGAAAGGAAAAACTTCGGGAAAGTAGTGCTGAAAATCTAACTGCCGAGTCGAGCTGGCTATAATCTTCGCCGAGAGCGCGGAGACAATTCCCCGTCCTGCGACACTCCTAACAAGACAATGGTTCGCTGTGGCGTTCGTCGTCGTGTACCTCGTGCTAACGAGGCGGTGCATGCATCGTCAAAAATGTATCGTCGTTGAGAACGCAGTGGAACTTTCTAACGGCGAGAAACGTAGGACTGACGAGAAGATCGAATAGCGATCTACGATCCGCTCTGATCTTCCACCGGGGAATTTTCCGGGGTCAAAGGGACTGTCTCACTCTCGGTTTGGCGGCCCAGGTGAGAACAATCCCCGAGCGCGGAGCGCGAGCTCTTTCGGGCGCGGCTCTTTTCGCTTAACCCCGAGCGAGCATTGTAGGCCTTTAGCGGTGAAACGCAAGAGTTTCTCTCAAGGCCCTTACCAGCCGCCCAGACCGATTCCCGACGGTTTTCGGGAAAGAAAAGGGAGTGACATGAGAATCTCAAAGTTGTCTAAAGGCCTGCTGCTCAGCCTGGCGGTGCTACTCGCGACAAGCGCTTTCGCCGCAAACAAGGGTAGCCTGCAAATCAGCGACACGGTAAACCTCGCCGGGAAACAACTCGCACCGGGCAACTACACCGTGAAGTGGGAAGGCAGTGGTCCCAGCGTGCAGGCCAGCATTCTTCAAGGCAAGAACGTGGTAGCCACGGTCCCGGCCCGCTTGGTGGATTTGGATCGCGCACCGGGACACGATGCCGCGGTGACCAGGCGCGGTGAAAATGGCAGCAAGTCAATTAATGAAATTCGGTTCTATGGCAAGAAGCAAGCATTAGCTTTCACTGAACAGTCCGCCAAAGCCGATTCGAGCGAGGGCGGAAAGTAGAAACTCTGGGATGCAGAAGAGGGAGCCAGTGCTCCCTCTGATCTTCTCGTGCTGCCTAATCGTCGTGGAAGATTCCACGTTCCGTAATCGAGAGAGTCCAACACGATTGGTCGTGCAAGGCTTTTTGAGCTTGCGGAAATGTTGTTACTTTGCTTCTCGCTCGAGTGCGGCATCGATTTTGATATGACCACTCGAGATCGTTACTCTTCGATCCCAGAGACGAAATCCGCTCTTTTTCAATGAAACCTGGTGCTCTCCAGTGGAGACGCCCAGTGTTGAAGGCGTACTGCGCAAGCAACTGGCGCGGAAATCGAAATATTATCTACTCCAAGTGGCGCAGATATTGAAATGGATGGGAAATTCGTCGGTAATCCCGCCGCTCCTGAGGCTACGTTCTGAGGCTCGGATTGAGCGCTTTGAAATTTCGCACGATTGAGTTGCATATCGCCATTGACGTAAGCGGTAATCTCGGTTCCTTTGGGGATCGTAATATCTTTCCCGTGCATGAATAGGAAGAAGGGCGCAGCGGGGAAGAAGACAATGCCGGTGGCAACAATTCCGCCCGTCATTGCACCGGTGTGTCCGCCACCTTTGACCTCCTTAACAGCCCGCAAGGCCGCCTTCTCGCCTGTTAGCAGCCGCACAGAGTCAATGTTCACGTTCAGCTTGCCACCGCGCGCCATTCGCCGCTTTGATTCGGCCTCTGTCACGGTGGCAAAAGCAATGCCACCTTTTGGAATGACCGGCATTCCCTCCAACTGGACCTCTTCAAGGACTTCAAAATCAACTTTACGGGAATAAGATCTACCAGAATCCCAAAACTCTCGTGCACAAGCAAACTGCCTGACAGAGCTATACAAACAACAACGAGCCCTTCTGTCTGTGACGTTCCGCCACTGACTTTTAGTTTGAAGCCAACACGTCATCGTAGTAATTCAACAGCGCTCGCTTTGGGGTGTCTTTCAAGCCCTTCAACGGTATTTTTTGCTCAATTGACGTATTGCCGGTCACACGAGCTCGTCCCAAGTGCGTGATACGTCCATCCGCTGTTTCAACATAGATTGGGACCAGCATCCGGAAATGTTCGTCTACATTCGACTGCGTCAACGTGAAGTTGAATACCACGTCCCCAGCAGCGTCCTTCTCGAACGAGTGCGTCAGTTTGTAAGTCGGCAGGGCTGTACCGTACACATATTCATTGAAGAACCAGTCCATTTTGTGGTTGCTTTCAAGGTCCATCTCGCGAGTCATGTGCTTTTCGAGCATAGCCTTGAAATCTTCGGTTGAAGCAGTTTGATTAGTGTAAGTCGTGACAAAATCCTGCATGGCTGCCTTGAAATTTTGGTCGCCCGTGCGCCGGTCCCACATCATCATGCGGATCATATGCAGGATGTAAGCACCTTTCGGATAAATCAGGCGGCGAGTAATCGATTGCCCGGTCCGTGTGTTGCTCATGCGATATCCCATGGTGACCGGGCCTGCGTCGATCGCTCGCCAGCCTTCTTTATCGCGCTCCAGCAGCAGTTCACGTTGATCGTTCCAAAAGTCGATAAATTTCTTTGGATTCTTCTCGATAAGCTGCAGGTAAAGCGAAGCTGACAGTTCCGCGAAACCTTCACTCATCCACTGATCACGGTAAGAGTTGAAACCCACCGTGTGTCCCCACCATTGATGAGCGACTTCATGCGACGTCACGCTCTTCCAATAGCCGCGATCGCCAAAATCCAGTCCCAACTGATGCCGGATCGTTGTGTCGTAGAAGTAACACATTGGTATCCACACCAGACCCGGCCAGGCTTGCCCGTAATTGCAGGCAGGCTGCTGGGTAATTGCAACTCGCTTGTAGGGAATAGGTCCGAAATAATCACTGTACAGCTGCAGTGACAGTTCACCTTCCGCCAGCGCTTTCTTAATCAGCGGCGTCGTGCTCATGTTACCCAGGGCGACTCCATAGCCCATATGTGACCCCTGGCTCGGCAGGTCCTGATTCACAACATGAAGCAGGTTCTTTATCGCGTCAGGAGGCTCTTCGTTGGCGTAGGACTGAACCAGATACTCGGGCTTATCCAGCCTGGCTTCCTGCATTTTGAAATCACCGAAGTTAAAACCGGCAACTGTCTGTGGACCACTTTTCCAAACCGTGATGCTCTCGGCCCCGTCATGATTTTCGCTGACCAACTCGCCGGTGGCCGCGATCTTCATTTTCTTGGGGACTCGGAATGTCATGTCGTAGCTGGCGTACTCCCCAAATGCCGCTCCAATGTTGTTCGGGTACCACTTGTGACGCGCGCTGCCATTCACGTAATAGTTGCCGTTGCCCTCGTTTAACACGGCCTCCTTACCGGCATATGCCGTTATCAATGTGGACTTCTCTCCTGCATTGAGCGCCCGGGGCAGGATTACCGACAACTGGTAATCCTCGTTCTTGTCTTCCTGAATGAAAGCCAAGGGTGCTCCGTGTTCGTCGGTTACACTCTGCACACGCAACCGCGAGAAGAGATCGAACGAAGCCACCCGCAGGCTATTGACCCGGGATACAAATGTGGTGGTTGCCCTTCCCGTCAGGTTGGCGTTCCTTTCAATGGTGGTATCGAGTTGCTGATGGTCGATGCGAAAGAACGTGTTCTTTTCTGAACTGCTGGGCGTCCCTCGCTTGTACTCTCCGGCCAGATGGAAGGATGCCCAGTAACCGAACTTGCTGTCCGAGTAAGTCATTAATTCGACCTCCTCCGGCGACAGGGGCAGAGCGATTGGTATGTCTCGATAAATTTCAATAGCCAAAGGCGGCGCACCATGAGGATCAATGGCAAACAGCGTCTTGTCGCAATATTTCTTCCCCTCAACGAAGGCGACGAACAGATTTGATGATTCAGAGCTCAACACATCCTGCAATATGCGTGCAGCCAGGTTGTAACGCAGGCGCTTGCGCAAGGCATGCTGAGAGTCTTGCAGCAGGCCAGCATCACAGCCGTTGGCAGCTGGAGCACCAGCCTTCTTGATTTCATCGTATGAGTTATCTGTGAATCGCAAGACCAAATGATTGAAACTTTCGACGTACTCGTCTTCCTTGGTGAGCAGCTTCAGAGTCTGGTTTTCTCCCGGATCAGGCGGATCCAGAACCAGGTTGCCGTCACCGACAAACACTGCGCCCGTGACTTTCCCCTGCACGGGCGAGACAAAACAGACGGTGCCGGATCGCAAGTGAAACGTGGCAGCGTCACGCTTGAGGACTAAATTGTTGACGGTGACTGCCTCGCCGCTCAGCGTGATATTACGCAACTGCTGATAGATTGGATCGGAATTGGGAGCTAAGGGCTGAGCATTCTGAGCGGAAAGAGGAGTAACCGCGGCCAGACACACTAATACGCAGAGACGAACAGGGCGCGAAGACAGCATACTGCCTCCCTCGGGGGAAGGAAGAAGCGCCGCTCATTATGAACCAATGCACCAAAAATGCAACAATTAACTTCAGTTATTTGTTCCAGAATTCGTTCCGAAACGACACTGATTGCCGCTGATCCCCGAGGTTCTCCAGACCTACTCGTTCTTGCCGGCCACGACTGGAGTAAGGGAGTTCTTTTTTTCCGGAGCGTTAGCCGCCTTGACCACCTGCTTCGGCCAATCGCTGGCGATCGCCCCGCATGCGTCCTTTACGGCATTTCCCAGCAAGCGGGTGGAGCGGCTCATGATGGAATCGCCGTCTTTATTGAACACGACAACTTTGTTGTCCCGGGAGATGCCTTCCTTCCCGCCCTCATGATCCAGCAGGACTACGTAGTCTGCCCTTTCCTGCTTGTTATTGATGATCACCCCCGGGCAGCGCTCGCCGAAGGTCTTGATGATTTCCGCGGTTTGCGGGCGGGCTCCGCCCTTGCCTGCTCCTCCGAAGCCGTCGGCGCTCCCGCCGACACCTGAGGATATTTCCCACGACTTACTGTCAGTCACAAAAACGCGCGGCTTGTCGGCTGACCATAGGGCCAGCGCCGAACCCAGAATGGCGACAATTGCCAACACGATTTTCATCTTGCACGCTCCTGTGCCGCAATGCAGCAAAAGAATGCGGCACCTACTCAGCTTGGAACCGACGCGCTAAGGGATGGTTGTCTGGCGATCGGTAATTCACATGGGGAGACCGCGTTCATGAGGTCGCGATCGCAGACTCATTCTTGCGGCGTCGACGAGAGTTGTTTGGGCGGCACTGCCAGAAACTGTGAATGCGTGGAGTTGGGAACCCCCGCTTCAGTACTTCGGCATTTTCGGATCCACGCGGTCGGCCCAGGCCAGAATCCCGCCAGCGAGATTATGGACCTTCTTGAATCCAGCCTGGCGCAGAAAGTTCACAGCCTTGGCGCTGCGCACACCTGAACGGCAGTGGGCCACAATTTCGCGGCTGGAGTCGAGTTCGTGGACGCGCTTGGGCAGATCGCCCAGCGGGATAAGATATCCATTAATGTTGCAGATCTGGTACTCGTGCGGCTCGCGGACATCGAGCACGAAAATGTCTTCACCGGCATCGAGCCGACGCTTCAGTTCCTCTACTTGAACTTCGGGAACCCCCGTTTCCACCGGTTTCTCCTCACCACGGATTCCGCAAAATTCATTGTAGTCGATCAGTTTGGTCACGGTTGGATGGGTTCCGCAAGCCGGGCAATCAGGATTCTTGCGCAGCTTGAGCTCGCGGAACTTCATAGCCAGAGCGTCGACCAGCAGCAGACGGCCGATTAGTGGCTCACCCTGGCCAAGAATCAGCTTGATGACTTCGGTAGCCTGAATCACGCCAACCAAACCCGGAAGAATCCCGAGTACTCCCCCTTCCGCGCATGAAGGCACGAGTCCGGGCGGCGGCGGCTCCGGATACAGGCAGCGGTAGCAAGGTCCTTCTTCTTTGCCAAAGATGCTGGCCTGGCCTTCGAAACGGAAGATGGAGCCGTAGACGTTGGGCTTCCCCGTAAGCACGCAGGCATCGTTCACAAGGTAGCGCGTGGGGAAGTTATCGGTGCCATCGGCGATGATGTCGAAGTCGCGAAAGATCTCCAGCGCATTCTCGCTGGACAGCCGGGTTTCGAAGGTCTTTAGATTGATAAACGGGTTGATTGCCTTCAGCTTCTCCGAGGCCGAATCCAGCTTCTTGCGGCCAACGTCGTCCGTAGTGTGGATGATCTGGCGTTGCAGGTTGGTGTAGTCCACCACGTCAAAATCCACGATTCCGAGCGTCCCCACCCCGGCCGCTGTCAGATACAAGGACAGCGGCGAACCCAGACCACCCGCGCCGATACACAGCACCCGCGCTGCTTTAAGCTTCTGCTGACCTTCCATGCCGACTTCCGGCATGATGAGGTGCCGCGAATAGCGCAGAATTTCATCGTTGTTGAGTGTAGCGATTTCGGGTTTGGGTTCGGTTATGGTGGCCATTATGACCTCGTTTTGCGATTAGTTCTCAGGATTTCCGACTGACGAACTACGCCTACAGACAGGAGGGGCGACAACAACAGCAGCGCGAGTTAGAAGTGACTTTCATGCGCAAGCCGTAAGGTTCGGTCAACGACGCCCTCCAGCAATGGACGGCACAATAGAGATATTATCACCCTCATTTACCGTAGTGGCATCTTTCTGAAGGTAACGAACGTCTTCATCGTTCAAGTACACATTCACGAAAGCGCGCAGCTTGCCATCTTCAGTGTAAAGGTGACGCCGCAGATCGGGATGCTGGGATACCAAGTGAGAAAGGGCATCTCCGACGGTTGCGGCCTTGACCTCCACGTCAGCCTGTTTGCCGGCGTACTGGCGCAGGGGGGTCGGTATGTGGATCTTGGGCATGGTTAGATGATGCCACAACCGACCAACAAGATTCAGCGGGCCTGTGGCGCGGGCCGCCTCGCCGACGGACCAATGCTGGTGAGGGCATGTTCCTTTGAAATGATCTCGACCCACCAACCCAGGCCCATTGGATTCCTGGCCCTCGGCATCTTCTTGTTTTTCGGTTCCCTGATGGCGACTTATGCTGCGATCACGCTTGCAATACCCGGCACGATTCTAGATCGCGCGTGGGTCCTCAATCCGACAGCACATGCTCAGCTTGCACCGTTGGGCAGAGTCGCTGCTCTTCCGTTCGCCGTTTTGGCGGCAACGCTTTTCGCTGCGGGCGTCGGCTGGTTCAGGCGCCGCTACTGGGGATGGATCCTGGGCGTGTCGCTGATCGCGATGAACATGATTGGGGATCTGGTTAATATTTTCCGAGGGGAATTGCTAAAAGGAATGGTCGGCGTTGGAGTCGCCGGGCTGCTGCTCGTATATATGACGGGGCCGCGAGTGCGGAATTACTTTCGCGCACAGCAACTATCTTCCGTGCCATCGAAGCTCTAGTCCGGGCCACGCGGACAAGAGTGTCCGCGCCACACAAGCCTCAAACTATCTCAACGTTCTCATTCACCAATTTCTTCTGATTCTCATCGCTGCCGGTCAGCTCGAAGGAGTTCGTCAGCACGGCTTTCCCGTTCTCCACGCTGGTGATCACATACGAACAGCCTAACCAGTGCGCCTCGGCCAGGTCGGTAGATGACCACTGTGCTGGATGATCGGGATGGGAATGGTAGAAACCGATGATGTCTTCGCCACGTTCGCGCCCTTCACGCTGGATGCGCACCAGTTCCTTGGGATCAATGTGATACCGGTTCTGTGGCGAATCGGTGCGCGTGTTGCCGCAGCGCGCAATCGAGGTGACCAGCCGAACTTCCCCTTCGAACTGCCCCAGCAGCACTCCGCAGCATTCATGAGGGTATGTTTCTTCCCCATGCTGTCGGATCGACTCGTAATGGGATCGGCCTAGTTTGAGCATGGACAGAAACTAGATAATGGATTCAGGAGTCAGGTAAAGCGATTCAGCGATTGCGCTGTCGAGACCGGGGTCGCAAGCGGGCTCGCCTGGACAACTGAATTGCCCCGATATAGCCTGCTCTCCTCAACCGAAGGCAATGCGCTTGTGCATCATCTTCGCAATGCTTTTGCTGGTGGTTGCAGGCGTCGCATGGCGCTTCGCATCCTCCGGTTCAGCGCCGCAGATTGGAACTACAGCGCCTGAGTTCACGCTTCCTTCACAAGATGGCGTGCCGGTAAGCCTGAAGGACTATCGCGGAAAATGGGTAGTGTTGTATTTCTACCCCAAGGATTTCACACGAGGATGCACTATCGAGGCGCATAACTTTCAGCGCGATCAGCAACAATACGCGAAGAAGAATGCGGTTGTGCTGGGAGTGAGCGTGGACAGCGCGGACTCCCACAAACAGTTCTGCGCCAAAGAAGGGCTGAATTTCAAGCTGCTGGCGGACACCAGCCGTCAAGCCTCGAAACTGTACGGGTCGCTGATGAATTTTGGGATTACTCAAATGGCGGCGCGGCATACATTCATTATCGGTCCCAATGGGCGAATCGAGCGCGCGTACATGAATGTAAGTCCTAACAGTCACAGTAATGAAGTCCTCGCCGCGCTTGATGCACTGCAGAAGAGCACGGCGTCCGAGTGACGAAGCGCGTCGCGAGTTGGTGTTCTCAGCTGTAGCCTGCAAATTGCACTCTGACGCAAATGTGACTGGACCTGGGAGACGGCTTTGCAATACATCCTGGCGCTAGATCAGGGCACAACCAGTTCGCGGGCGATTCTGTTCGATCACGAAGGCACGATCAAGGCCGTTGCGCAGCGTGAGTTCGAGCAGATTTTTCCGCAGCCGGGATGGGTGGAGCACAATCCAGAGGAAATCTGGTCGTCACAGATCAGCGTTGCGGTCGAAGTCTTGAGCCGTGCGGAATTGCGGCCTCGGGACATCGCTGGCATTGGGATTACCAACCAGCGTGAGACGGCGATTGTGTGGAATCGCCAGACGGGGCATCCGGTCTACAACGCCATCGTCTGGCAGGATCGCCGCACCGCGGGACTCTGCGATCAGCTTAAAGCCGAAGATCGTGAAGCTCTGATTCAGCAGCGCACCGGGTTGCTGATTGATTCCTATTTTTCCGCCAGCAAGATCGCCTGGATTCTGGACAATGTCGCGGGAGCGCGCCAGCTTGCGGACTCAGGGCAGCTTGCCTTCGGCACAGTCGACAGCTGGCTGATGTGGAAACTGACGAGCGGCCGTTTACATCTGACTGATGCCAGCAATGCCTCGCGAACGATGCTTTACAACATCCACACCGCACAGTGGGACGACGAACTGCTGCGCCTGTTTCGTATTCCGCGCTCGATGATGCCGGAGGTGCGCGCCTCCAGCGAGGTTTACGGCGAGGTTACGACGACGCTGGGGCTCGGCGGGGTTCCGATCGCGGGGATTGCAGGCGACCAGCAGGCTTCACTATTCGGGCAGCAATGCTGCTCACCGGGACTGACCAAGAATACTTACGGGACCGGATGCTTCACGCTGCAGAATACGGGAACGCGCGCGGTGCCATCGCGGAACCGGCTGGTGACGACCGTGGCCTGGAAAATTGGCGATGCCATGGAATACGCGCTCGAGGGCAGCGTGTTCATTGGCGGCGCGGTGGTGCAATGGCTGCGAGACGGGCTGGGGCTGATTCACACGTCCGCGGAGATCGAGGAATTGGCAGCATCGGTTGCGGACAATGGCGGCGTGTATTTCGTGCCGGCGTTCGTGGGACTGGGCGCGCCGCATTGGGATCAGTACGCTCGGGGATCGATTTTTGGGCTGACTCGCGGGACGAAGGCGGGCCACCTGGCAAGGGCAGCGCTGGAGAGTATCGCGTATCAGGTTGCCGACCTGCTGGCCGCGGTGCAGTCGGATACTGGTACTCGGCTGCCGGAGCTGCGGGTGGATGGAGGCGCCGCGAGCAATGACATGCTGATGCAGTTTCAGGCGGACATCCTCGGTATCCCGGTGGTGCGGCCGGCGGTGACCGAGACGACCGCGCTGGGAGCTGCATACCTGGCGGGCCTCGGCGTGGGGTACTGGCGCGATGTGAAAGAAATTGCGAGCGCCCGCAACGAACGCCGTTTCGAGCCAACGATGGCGAGCTCGCAGAGGGAAGCACTGCGGCAAAGATGGAATGAAGCGCTCGCGCGCGCCAAAGCCTGGGAGCACTAGATTCCGGGCGAGGCGCCGCGTTTCAGAAATTCTCCTTGCCCTGCACGGCCGAGGAATTTTTCATTCTCCACCAACACGCGCCCGCGAGAGAACACGAGGTCGGGCATGCCCTTCACCTTTATTCCTTCGAACATCGAGTAGTCCACGCGCATGTGGTGAGTTTTGGCGCTGATGGTGTGCTCGCGGTTGGGATCGAAAATCACGAGATCGGCGTCGCTGCCGACGGCGATGGTGCCCTTGCGCGGGTAAAGTCCGAAGAGCTTGGCGGGAGTGGTTGCGATCAGTTCGACAAAGCGATTCACGTTGAAGCGTCCCTGAGCGACGCCGCCCGAGTATACGAGACTCATGCGGTGCTCGATTCCAGGACCCCCGTTGGGGATTTTGGTGAAGTCGCCGACGCCGAGTTCTTTCTGTTCCTTGAAGCAAAACGGACAGTGATCCGTGGATACGACTTGCAGGTGATCGTTCTTCAATCCCTTCCACAGTTTTTCCTGGTGCCACTTTTCGCGTAGCGGTGGTGTGAAGACGTACTTGGCGCCTTCAAATCCGGGCACGTCGAAGTTCTCTATGGAAAGATAGAGATACTGCGGACAGGTCTCAGCGTACACAGGCAGGCCACGGTCGCGAGCCTCACGGACTTTTTCCAACGCATCGTTGCAACTGAGATGAACGATGTAGACCGGCGCACCCGCCATTTCCGCCAGCGCAATGGCGCGAGAGGTGGCTTCGGCTTCGGCCGTAGTCGGACGAGTGAGAGCGTGATACTTGGGCGCCGTCTTGCCTTCGGCCAGAGCTTGCTTCACGATCACGTCGATGGCGCCGCCGTTTTCGGCGTGCATGCAGACCATCGCGCCGGAGCTGCCGGCCATGCGCAGGGCTTTGAAGATGCTGCCGTCATCGAGCATGAAAACGCCGGGATACGCCATGAAGAGCTTGAAACTGGTGACGCCGTCGCGGACGAGCTCTTTCATTTCCTCAAGGCGCGCATCGGGAAGATCGGTGATGATGCAATGGAAGCTGTAGTCGGCGACAGCTTTCGAGGATGCCTTCTGCATCCATGTGTCGAATGCGGTGCGCAGCGACTGGCCTTTGTACTGGATCGCGAAGTCGATGAGAGTGGTGGTACCGCCGAATGCGGCTGCGCGGGTGCCGGTCTCGAAATCATCCGCGCTCGTAGTGCCGCCGAACGGCATGTCCAGGTGTGTGTGGACGTCAATCCCGCCGGGGAAGATGTATTTGCCGGGCACATCGAAGACACGCCTGGCGTTTTCGCGCGGCAGGCTGCGGCCGATGGCGACGATCTTGCCGTCCTCAATGGCAAGGTCGGCCTGGTAAGTATCTGTGGCAGTGGCCACGGTCCCGTTGGCAATGATAGTGTCGAAAGCCATTCGAGGCCTCTCTGGTGCTGGGATCGCGGAAGAAGCGTGCTAGAATCCCGCCACTACTTATACCAGTTTCGCTCGGGGCGGGAGCGGCGCATGAATTTCGGCATCACTATCAAACCAGACCTTGAGGTCGAGCGAATTCTCAGCCTTACGGAACAGGCCGAGCGCGCGGGCTTCAAATACGGATGGATCTTCGACTCGCACGTGCTGTGGAAGGAGCCCTACCCTCTCCTGACATTGATGGCGAGCCGAACTCGAAAGATGAAGCTCGGGACGTGCGTTACAAACCCCGCGGTTCGGGACCTCACTGTTACCGCCAGCCTGTTCGCGACGCTGAACCTGATCTCGGGCGGGCGCATGGTTCTGGGCATCGGACGCGGCGATAGTTCACGGCGCGTGCTGGGCAAAAAACCTGTCACGCCTGCGGAACTGGAACGCTCGGTTGCGGCCTTTCGCGATCTCACAGCAGGAAGAGAAATCCAGTACGACGGACAACCCACTCGGCTTAGCTGGGCCACGGGATCGCCTCCGGTCTGGATTGCGGGTTACGGGCCGAAGGTTCTCAGGATGGCGGGGCGGATCGCAGACGGAGTGATTCTGCAATTCGCTGATCCTGATCTGATTTCCTGGTGCCTTGGTTTCGTCAGGGAGGGAGCGAAAGAAGCTGGAAGAAATTTCAATTTCATTCAAGTAATGGCAGCGGCTCCGGTGTGGGTGTCGGAGGATCTCACAGTAGCTCGCGACCGCGTGCGCTGGTTTCCAGCGCTGGTTTCGAACCACGTCGTGGACCTCGTCTCACGCTACAAGCCCGAAGAGCTGCCCGCGGCTCTTACTTCCTACGTGCGCAACCGGCCGGGTTACGATTATCAGCATCATTGCGAGGTGGGCAGCGACAATGCGGAGTTCGTTTCCGATGAGGTCGTGGACCGATTCTGTCTTGTTGGCTCAGTAGAGGCGCACCGCAAAAAGCTGAAGACTCTCGCACAGGCCGGCGTAACGCAATTCAATATCTATCTGATGTGTGGCGAAGAGGAGCGGACGCTGGAGATCTACGGAAGCGATGTGCTGCCCCAGTTTCGTACAGAAGTTTCAAACGCCGCTTCATGAGTATGACTTGATCGCACACTTCTTTAGAAGCAAGGAGAACCACAGAGGGCGGAAGTGGATTCTGTCTACGTCTGGTGTATTTCTCACTTGCCGCCCGCGAGCGATGCCGCATGGGCGGGCACTGAAAGCTGGCGGCCAGCCATCAGGCCATAATAGGTCAGGAAAGAAACCGCAAAGCCCACGAACCAGGAATAGTCATAAAGAAAGCGCGCCGCTGGAACGATGAGACCCGCCAGGGCCATACCTGCTCCCAAGGCAAGCGCAGCAACGGCCCTCCAATTGAATCCGCCTGAATATTCGTAGGCTCCGCGACGAACGTACAGGTCATCGACAGACAGCACTCGCCTTCGAATCAAGTAGTAATCGCAGATCATGATGCCGGCGATTGGCCCTAGAAAAGCCGCATAACCTCCCAGCCAGCCGAAGATGAAGGTCTTGTAATTCGCCAGCAGCTTCCACGGCATGATGGCGATACCCATGAAGCAGGTGATCACGCCTCCGATTTTGAAGCTGATACGGCGAGGCCACAGGTTCGAAAAATCATTCGCCGGCGAGACGACGTTTGCGCCGATGTTCACGTTCAATGTGGCCAGCAGAATGGCAATCAAGGACACAACTACGGCCACCGGTGAATGGAAGCGACTCAAGAGTTGCACTGGGTCCCAGATTGCTGATTCGAAAATGACCACCGTCGCCGAGGTCACGGCGACGCCGATGAACGCGTACAAGGTCATTGTGGTTGGCAAGGCGAGCGCCTGGCCGATGGCTTGAGCCCGCTGATTTTTCGCAAAACGCGTGAAGTCAGGAATGTTCAGGGAAATCGTTGCCCAGAAGCCGACTGTAGCGTTGAGCGCGGGGATCAAAAATTTGAAAAATTCGGCGGAGTTTTTGAAGCGGGACGGAGCGGAGAGCATGGGACCGAAGCCACCGGCCTGCAGATAGGCCCATCCCAGCAGGAGTAGGCCGACTGCAATCAACACCGGCGCGCTAATTCCTTGCAGAAATCGGATGTACTCGATTCCCTTCAGAATCACAAACAGATTGATCAGCCAGAATGCAATAAAGCAGATGGCAGCTCCATGCGGAACCGTGCTCCACGATGGCCAGACAGTGGCAAACAAAACGTTGATGGCTTCGCCGCCGATCCAGGTTTGAATTCCAAACCAGCCACAGGCCACGAACGCGCGCAGAATCGCCGCAACGTTTGCGCCCAGCACTCCGAAGGATGCGCGCGCCAGTACCGGGAATGGAACCCCGTAACGAGCGCCGGGATGCGAGTTCAGCAGCATGGGAACCAGGACAATGCAGTTCCCGAGAAAGACTGTGAACACGGCCTGCTTCCAGTCCATTCCGCCCTGAATCAGGCTCGCGGCAAGCATGTAGGTGAGGATGTTCACCGACATCGAGACCCAGAGGGCGGCGTAGTTGTACGTACCCCAGGTTCTGGCTCCACGATGGCCGGAAGGGGGGTCTCCGGGAGGGACTGTGGGGGCGAGGTCGGGATTATAGAGCGGGCTGGATTCGATGTCGCGAAGGGGGGTGGTCTGCATCGGGCTACGCTTGCTCAGTCAGGATGATAGGAGCAAATGCATAGATCCTTCCGCCTCGCTGCGCTCAGCGTCAGGATGACAATGTAGAGCGATTGGCGTCACACTAATAAATGTTGGACTCGCGTTTTCTGCCGGTGTAGTCCACGTAGACGGCTTTTAGTTCTGTGAAGAAATCAAGGGCGACGCGGCCCTGTTCCCGCAAGCCGACACCCGTTCCTTTCATTCCGCCGAAAGGTACTTGAGCCTCTCCGCCTGTGGTGGCGGAATTGACGTGGGTGATGCCCGTCTCGATGCGATCAATGAACTCAAAAATGTGCGCGACGTTGTTGGTGTAGATCGAGGAGCTGAGGCCGTAGATCACATCATTCGCGACGTCCATCGCTTCATCGAAGCTCTTCACGCGGAGCACCGATAGCACTGGGCCGAAGATTTCTTCGCGCGCAATGCGCATGTTGGGCTTCACATGATCAAAGAGGGTGGGAGCAACGAACCATCCGCGATCATAAGCGTGGCCCCGCAGGCGATCTCCTCCGCAGACGAGTTGAGCACCCTCCTGTTTGCCGATCTCGAGATAGGACATCACAGTGTTGAACTGAGGCTCATCGACTAGAGGTCCAACCTGTGTGCCGGCTTGTGACCCATCCCCAACCTTAAGTTCGGCGGTGCGCAGCTTCAGGCGGGCGACGAAGTCATTGGCAATTGAGTCGATCACGACGGCGCGGCTGGTGGCTGTGCAACGCTGGCCGGTGGAGTAAAAAGCGCCCTGAACTGCACTTTCTACGGCGAGACCCAGGTCGGCATCCTCGAGCACAACGATCGGATTCTTACCTCCCATTTCGCACTGCACTTTCATGAGACGCTTTGCGCCTTGGGCGTAGAGCGCGGTGCCGATTTCGTTTGATCCAGTAAAGCTCACGGCTTTCACGGCGGGATTGCTGATCAGCTCATCGCCCACTTCTGAACCCGCACCGACCACCATGTTCAGCACACCGCGTGGAAGGCCCGCCTCCTCAAAAATCTCCACTACCTTCATTGCGGTGAAGGAGGTGATGGTGGCAGGTTTGAAAACCACAGTATTTCCGGCGACCAGGGCAGGAGCAATCTTCCAGACAGGAATGGCTACTGGAAAATTCCACGGTGTGATGCAGGCGACCACACCTAAAGGCTGCTTGATGGTGTAGGCAAAATTCTTGGGCAGTTCCGAGGGGAGCGTTTCGCCACCAATCCGTTTGCCTTCGCCGGCCATGAAATCGAGGACGTTGACGGAGCGCAGGATTTCACCGCTGGAATCGCTGAGAGTTTTGCCTTCCTCGCGGGTCAGCATGCGGGCGAGTTCGTCCTTGCGCTCAGTCATGATCTGGGCAGCGCGGGCAATAATGCGGCCACGAACCGGCGCCGGGGTGTTGCGCCAGCCGGGCAGAGCGGCAGCGGCGTTTTGGATTGCCGCGCGGGCTTCGTCGCGGGTGGAAAGCGTGACCATGCCGATCAGGTCATCAAAATTGGCGGGATTGCGGCGTTCCACCACGCGCGTGCTCGAAGACTCGGCCCAGTCCCCGTTGACAAAGTTCATGGAGCGGGCAGGAGTGACTTCCGCCAGTGCGTGCATAATCTCTCCTCAGAGCGCCATTGCGGCGGAACGCTTTTCTTCGACTGCGGCCAGCGCACGATCGAGCATTCGGATGGCCTCGTCTACGTCGGTCTTGGTGATGTTCAACGGGGGCGACATGCGAATTACGTTGCCCCACAAGCCACCTTTGCCGATCAGCAGGCCGGCGCGTCGAGCTTCTTCCATGAGTTCGCCGGTTTCCTGCGGCGCGGGTTCTTTGGTTTTGGGGTCTTTTACAAGTTCGATTGCCTGCATCAGGCCCATGCCGCGCACGTCACCAATGATGGGATACTTCTGCTTGAGATCTTCGAGTCCGTCGCGGAATCGAGACCCCACCACGTGCGCGTTTTCCAGCAAGTTATCTTCCTCGATCAGATCGATCGTGGCTTTGGCCGCGACAGAGGTGACTGGGTTGCCGCCGAATGTGCTGATCTGCAGGCCGCGGAAGCTGGAAGCAATTTCGGGACGGGTCAGCGTAGCGCCAATTGGAGTTCCGTTCGCGAGCCCTTTTGCGGCAGTGATGATATCCGGCGTTACTTCCCAGTGCTCGATGCCAAACCATTTTCTGCCGGTGCGGCCCCATCCGGTTTGGACCTCATCGGAGATGAAATCACCGCCATATTTCTTCACGATGTTAAAGACGATTTTGAAATACTCAGGCGGTGGGGTGACGAAGCCGCCGAGGCCCTGGATAGGCTCAGCAATGTATGCGGCGATTTGGCCGGAGGTTGAGGTCTGGATGACGGCCTCAACGTCCTGGGCACATGCAACGCCGCAGTCGGGATAAGTCTTTCCCAGCGGGCAGCGGTAACAATAAGGATTCATGGCATGCACGATGCCGATGCTTCCGGGCAGCGACTGACGCCACGTATTCTGGCCGGTAAGGGACTGTGCCAGTTGCGAACGGCCGCTGTATCCATGGCGCAGGGCCACAACTTCAAAATGGCCGGTGTGCATGCGCGCGAGTTGAATGGCGGTTTCGTTGGCTTCGGTACCGCTGTTCGTGAAGTAGCTCTGCGTGATGTCGCCCGGAGCGAGGCCGGCTAATTTCTCTGCAAGCGCAACCACGGCCTCGTTGGGAAACAAAGTTGAGGCGTGCTGAATCTTGTCAATCTGGGCTTTGATCTTCGAAGTAATGCGCGGATTTGTGTGCCCGGCAGAGATGGTCACAATCCCGCCGAAGAAGTCCAGGTATTTCTTCCCATCGGCGTCCCACAGATACTGCATGCTGGCGTGGTCGGTGACCAGAGGCTCCGCAAAATAGGTAGAAACCGAGGGAAAAAGGTACTGCTTGTATTTGCGAATGATTTCGTCTTTGGTCATTGGCATCAGTCCGCGGCAGCGCTCTTGCCGCTCTGCGCAGTTAGAATTCCATAGGTTTCGGGACGGCGATCCCGGAAAAATTGCCACACTTTTCGGACTTCAAGAATCATGTCCAAATCCAGATCCGCAACCAGAACTTCATCTTTATCGCGGGCAGCCTGGGCGACAATCTTTCCTCGCGGATCGCAGAAGTAACTCTTGCCGTAGAACTCTCCGATGCTCCATGGCTTTTCTTCCCCCACACGATTGATTGCGCCAACGAAATAGCCGTTGGCCACGGCATGCGCGGGCTGCTCCAGTTCCCATAGATATTCGGAAAGACCGGCGACAGTGGCGGAAGGATTGAATACGATTTCTGCGCCGTTCAGGCCGAGGGCTCGAGCGCCTTCGGGGAAGTGCCGGTCATAGCAGATGTAAACGCCGACTTTCGCGTACTGGGTATCGAACACCGGGTAGCCCAGGTCGCCGGGGGTGAAATAGAACTTTTCCCAGAATCCCGGGTGACAATGCGGGATGTGGTGTTTGCGGTATTTACCCAGATAACGTCCATCGGCGTCGATGACGGCGGCTGTATTGAAATAAAGGCCAGGCAACTCCTGCTCGTAGAGCGAGATAATCATTGCCATGTGGTGTTTGGCGGCAAGCTCCTGCATCTGCTTGGTGGTCGGACCATTGGGCACCTGCTCCGCCAGTTCGTACCACCGAAGATCCTGTTCAGCGCAAAAATAAGGACCGTAGAACAGTTCTTGGAGGCATAGAATCTGCACCTGCTGGCGTGCGGCCTGCTCGATGAAGCCCAGATGCTTTTCGATCATCGCTTTCTTGATCTCCGGCAGCGAATGATCGGGTCCAAGCACGTTGCGCGCTTGAATCAAGCCACAGCGGACTACTCGCGGCATCCAGGACCTCCGTGGATGCAAACTATAACAGAATTGGCGGCCTTCGGGCCGAGTGGCGGGCTTTGTCCTCACGCGCAGATATCTGTACATTACGAGAACGACTCGTTCACAGATATATGGATGAATTTTTAAGAGCGGCACTCGTAGAAGCGCAAAAGGGACACGCTGCAGGTGGAATTCCTATCGGGTCGGTGCTCGTGATCGATGGCACAATCGTCGGTCGCGGACACAATCAGCGAGTGCAAAAAAGCAGCGCGGTGCTGCACGCCGAAATGGACTGCCTGGAAAACGCGGGACGGCTTCAGCCTTCCGACTACCGCCGCGCGACTCTTTATTCCACGCTGTCGCCCTGCGACATGTGCAGCGGCGCAATTCTTCTTTATAAGATCCCAATTGTTGTCGTCGGCGAGAATCAAACATTCCGCGGCCCTGAGGAATACCTGCGCTCCCGCGGGGTGAAAATTCACGTCATTAATAGCGCCGAGTGTATCGAGCTCATGCAGCGCTTTATGCGGGAGCATCCCGCATTGTGGAACGAGGATATTGGAGAGGTAAAGTGAAAACTGGCAACCGATATCACTTCTTCTTTGCGAACTTTGCGAAACCTTTGCGGACTTTGCGGTTACAGATGAACCAAGAAGCATGAAGGATTTCCTGGGCGCAGCTTCGAGTGTGCTTATCTGCGTGGCTTTGGTCGCCCTTATGCTGCAGGGCTCCCTTGCGGCGCAGCAAATCGCCCTTCAAACCCTCGTTACACCGTCTTCCATAATTTTGAAAGATGGGCGTTCGCTAACTTTTGCAGTGCACGGCTTTATCGAATTCAAATCTCTTGCTGAGTTGTTCCCATACATCGAAACCCAAACGCACCGCTGGAGCTTGGACGATGAACAGCGCCGGTCGCTATTCCGCGACTTACTGCGCCGTGGGGTCGAGAGTCGAGTTGTGTCCATGTTTGATGAGCGGCCGCTGGAGACTCTCCTCACGCACACCAGTGATGAACTCCGCCAGGCGCTCGCGAAGGTAAAAGAACCCGTGCCGCACGGCTACGCCGAGGCATTTCTGGCAGTGCAGGAGAAGTGGAAGCACGCCCTGAATTGTTGGAGCGCTTCGCCGTCGATTCCGGGACGTGTGCTGTCCAACTGGTATCCGATTGAGGAAGGCATTCAGCTCTACGGGTCAACGTATGATTCAACCGAGCACTTTTGGCAGGCGGTAAAGTATCACCCTGATCTAACGATCGCTGAGCTCACGGAACTGTTGGGCATCCTCGAGCAGCAGGACTGGCGTCCTTGGCTCCGGCGCCTGGATTCCGATCCCAAACTATATTTGCCGAACGCGTATGCGGTCGAGTCCCTGCGCCACAACCTGGCGCCGGAACGGCTCCGCTGGTTTCGCGATGAACTCGGACGCCAGGCCCTGCCAGCCAGCGACCACGCACGGTTGATTCAGCAGCGCGGCGCCACTCCTTTTCGCTTCACTGCATATGAAGAAAAAGTTCTGTGGGGCGATCTTGCCGATTTGTTCCACCTCGCTTATGCCTTCTCTCCGCCCAACGATCCTATTCGCAAGACCTTAGCCGAGCGCCACTTTGACGCCATTTACTTGGGCGATCGACATATGGGCTTCATCAGTGAAGAATTCGGGTCCCTCATGTTGGAAATCTGGAAGGTGAAGTATCTGCAGATGCCACGCTTTCGCGAAGTGATCAGCTCGATTCCGCTTGAGATCCGCTTGGAACACTTTCTTAATGACGGCGACTCGCCCGACATTCCTATTCCCGTCTACGTTGGCTACTTGAACCAGATTCGGGAGTTAGCACGGGCACATTAGTAGGCTCAAACCATCCAGGGATTAATGAGTGAAACTTCAGTGTCATCAAAATGCGTCGTGTTGCGGGTTGCCAGCGTGGCATGTTGGGCAAGGGCGATGCCCGCGATCATTGAGTCGCGCAGTTCACCAGGGCGGCCTTTCTTACCTCGGGATGCCATCAGGTCACCTGCTTGCGCCGCAGCAGCAACATCGAAAGGCGCAACTCGCTGACCGATCTTGTCAAGAAGGTCTTCAAATGCTTGCAGCAGTGTGGAGCGCCGCTTTCCGCTCGGCATGATCTGTAGTCCGAATCGGATTTCAAGGACGGTAACGGAAGTTGTCCAAATAGATGTTCGGGGCTGCTGGTCAAGCCACGCGACCACACTCTGGTCGGGTGTTTTTTGCATCAAGGTGGACAGCACGTTGGTATCGAGGATAATCATTCCTCAAATGATGGTGGCTGAATCTGGTATCCCCGCAGTTCAGGGATCTCACGATTAATACCAATTCTGGCAAACAAAGAGGAGATCTCGGTGCCCAATCCGCCGACAACGGCACCTTCGTCCTTCACGGCGTTGCGCAAAATGTCTCGCACTTCCTCTTCCATACTGTGACCGTTGCGCTTGGCGCGCCGCTGCAGCCGAGCCTTGACCGCGTCTTCAACGTTTCGGACTACAAACTGCGCCAAAGCCGTCCTCCCTGAAAGTGATATCATGATATCACATCGAGAGATGGCAATCAAGATGGGCTAGTGCAAGGCCGCAAGCAACGCTTCCTTCCAACGCCTCGCGTCGATTGTCCAGCAGACTTTCGCCTTGTGGCCCTTCTCGATGACATTCGCCCAAACTTCCTTATTACGCTCGTCGGCTCCGACGTTCAGGCAATCCACAACAGTCATCCCTCGCGTCAACTCGCTCTGGGTCTCAACGTCGACGTAGTGTTCGCTCCACTCAGTTCCGATGCTCGGGTCAAGAGCAACAGACACTGCAACTGGATCCGGCAGTGCGATACCGTCTTCTCCGGTCTGGACTTTGTACGCTTCGCGCGCGCAGCTGTTGCATTCGATGGCAAAGCGTGCCAGTTCGCTCCCGCCTGCGTGAATACGCGCGATATCAGCTTCATTAAGGACCGCTTCGCCGCGGCACGTCTGCCAGCCCACCAGTTCCACCGGAAGTCCACTCAGCATGACGATGCGGGCAGCTTCGGGATCGACCCAGATGTTGTATTCGGCAGCCGGAGTAACATTGCCTTCGCAGCACGGGGCGCCTCCCATGACGACGCAGCGACCGACCTTGGTGGCAATTTCCGGCTTTTTCGTCAGGGCCAAGGCAACATTCGTCAATGGCCCCAGGGTTACGAGTACGAGACCTGGGTTGGCTTCGATCACTTCGATGATTGCGTCAACAGCATGCATCGCTTCTGGTGATTGACGCGGATCCCGGTAATTGTGATCGCCCAGTCCATCGTGGCCGTGAAACCAGGTCGCGTTCTCATGGGCACGAGCCAGCGGCTTCTCAGCACCGCGGTATACGGGGACCCTCGCGCCACAAAGTTCGACCGTGTAGAGCGCATTACGTGTGGCCTGTTGGACGTCGACGTTGCCGGCGACGGTGGTGATCGCGACCACGTGCACGGGCGCGCGCAAAGCCATGATGAGCGCGACTGCGTCATCGGAGGCAACATCAGTGTCGATCAGAAAGGCGCGCCGCATCGGCGCATGATAGCAAACGAAGGCTTGTTCGATTCGCCGGTGTACAATGCGTCCGCCTCAGGTTGAATCGAACACTGCAAAAAAGGAGAAGGACATGAAACGATCATTGTGGATTCTTGGAGTGGCAGTGGCGCTCATGGTTGCGTGGTCCATCGGGCTGGTGCAGGGACAGACCAAGCACGCTGCTGCGAAAAAAGTCGTCTTTGCTTCCGCTGAGAAGGCGGAATACAAGCAGATGGGGGCGGCACAAGGTGTGACCCAGGCGGTTATCTGGGGCGATCCCGATAAAGGGGCGCACGCCACATTCACCAAGTTCGTGCCGGGATACGATGCCGGTATGCATACGCACACGAATGACGTTTGGATCGTCGGCATGAAGGGCGCTTATCTTTACAAGGATGACGCGGGCGAGAAGCGCGTGGGTCCCGGAGATTTCCTGCGCGTTCCCGGTGGGCATAAGCACTGGAGCGGCGGAGATAAGGCGGAGGGAGCGCTGTTCTATGAAGAATCGTCCGGGAAGTTTGATCTGATCCCGGCAAAGTAGCCGCGCTTGTTACCCACCTTTCGCAAAATCGGCGAAAGGTGGGGCACCCCGGCGTTAACCGTCCTGTTCGTCAATCTTTTCCGCCGCGAGGAACCCGAGTTTCTTGAGGGATCCGTAAACTTGCTTTTTCTCGTTCTCGGATAGCACGGACATAACGGCCTCTAGATCGCTGGCGTGCTTTTCGAAGCACGATGCCGCTACCCGTTTGCCCTCCCGTGTGAGCTGCACGATCCGGGCGCGCCGATCGCGTGCGCTTGACTTACGGACAATCAGGCCGCGTTTCTCGAGACGATCGATTGCCGCGGTCATGGAGCCACTGGCCAGCAACACTTTGTCCTGAATCTCTGAGATCGTGAGCGGGCCTTTATGCAACAGCGTTTCCAATGCAGCGAAGTCGGTGAGGCACAGTCCGGCATTTGCGATGCTTTGTTCGGCCAGGAGCCTTAACGCGTGATGGCTTCTGGTCATCACCAGCCACAGCCGAGGTGCGGTGATGCGACTGCTCGTCGCTTTCATAACTCTTCCTGTCAGGCGGCTCGGGCCTGGGTTCGAACTGGTGTTTGTGATGATGACAGCATGCGATCGATGGAAGCTGCTCCCGCGCCGCGAATCATCAAAAAGACCGTAGTCGCAAGCACGAGCAAATGAAACTCGTAGCCCTCACCCTTCTGCGCTCCTGTCCAATTCATAAAGAAACCGAAGTGATGATGGACCAGTGCTATGGCCACGAGCATATTGGAAAAGATTCCGAATGCCGCGATTCGGGTCAGGAATCCGAAAATGAGGCCCAGCCCGCCAAAGAATTCTGCAGCAATCGCCAGAAACGCGAACAGCGCTGGAATGTGCATGGCGCCGGTGAAAAAGCCCATCGTGCCGGTGAAGCCGTATCCGCCAAACCAGCCCAACATTTTCTGCGCCCCATGCGCGCAAAAGATCACGCCGAGCACCAATCGAAGAATAGTGGTCGCAGTGTTGTTATCGGTGGCAATTAGTTTGTGAATCATGGAAATCCCTTTCGAGTAAGCTCTGTCCAAAGTGGCGACACACATGATTTGGATGATTATCGTTACCTAATGATTCTTTTTATCGAGATAGTTTTTGAGGAAGGCCACAGGGCTGGAAGAGCGACCATATAATGGCCGCCTAAAGACGAGGCTTGAACACCGGCGGGCTTCAGCCCGCGGCAAGCCCTAAAGGGCCATCCTTTGGGGGACGCGAATCTTGAGAGCCGCCCTCCACTTGCGCGCACGCAATCGCAGCGCTCAGTGTAGAAGATTCAAATGTGGACCAACCCGCCCCAGGGTTAGACATTTTGATCGTCTGTGCCAAGACCAGCCACTAAGCTCCAATTAAAACTCGAATTAGAAAAAGACTGGGCCAGCCCTGCAGATTTGACTCGACTACAAAGGAGCCTCCGAGCTCACTACCCACCTGTCGGAAAATCGAAGAGTGGTGCAGCCCGCGAACCCAATTTGGGTTTTCGTCCGCTACGAAACTATTTCGGCTGCTTCTGCAAATTTTTTCTTCTCGCTTATCACTCCACCATGTAAGAATCGCAACAACACTCACAATGGCGACTTTTCCGCAAAGAGCAAGGTCTGTACCCGCAATCTCTAGGCTGAATTCCGAAAAACTAATTCCATTTGGCTGGTATGGGAGAAAGTTTTCTCACCTCGATTGGCTTCTTCCCTTGCTTCCGGATGGCCACCACTATTGTGAGCCCTTCGCAGGCTCGGGCGTTGTTCTTCTAAACCGGCGCCCCTCTCCGATTGAAACGTACAACGACCTCGATGGTGAAGTATGTAATTTCTTTCGGGTGCTGCGCGACCAGAAGGAGGCGTTGGTAGAGGCCATCGGACTTACTCCCTTCTCGAGAGAGGAATTTTCGATTTCCTGCAAGCTTGATCCGAGTGTCTCCGATTTGGAGAGGGCACGTAGATTCTATGTCAGGGCGCGGCAGGTACGAACCGGGCTAGCGCAGACGGCATCGATTGGACGATGGGCTAATTGCAAAAATACGAGCCGTGCCGGTATGAGTGGCGTGATTAGCAGGTGGTTGGGTGCGATCGAGGCCCTTCCTCTGATCGCACAGCGGCTCTTGCGCGTCCAGATCGAGAACAGGCCTGCTATTGATGTAATACGTTTATACGATTCAAAGCAAACGCTGTTCTACTGCGACCCGCCCTATATACATGTGACAAGGGGTGATTCGAAGGCATACTCGAACGAAATGACCGATGATCAGCACCGAGAACTGGCGGAGGTACTGAACCAGGTTAGGGGCAGGGTCGCGTTGAGCAACTATGATTGTCCGTTGATGGACAAACTTTTTCCGCGCAAGCGTTGGCACAAGCTTGTAGGCCCACTCCGTACCATACATTCCACCAAAGGGAAACGCACTGAGGTACTTTGGACGAACTATGACCCTTCGGAGGAGTCAAGGCGTGTTCGATTGCTCTTCCAGTAGGCGGGACCAGAGAGCTGCTGCCTCTTCTGCGGATTCAAACTCCCGCATCGTTCGCAGTAGGACCGTGACGGCGGGCCCTAGCCGTCGTCGACGATGAGGGCCCAATATCTTGAGCACGCTTGCAAACTCGGATTGCGCTTCGACGAGCGAAATGTCTCCCAGTTCTCCTGCCTGCGCGATTTTTTTGCGGATGTTCTCTTCTTGCTGCGTTTCAAATCCTGCGGCTATTACGAAAATGTATTCTGCTCCGCTAGTATTCTTACGTAAACCGTGCTCAACATCCTCCAAGTTGATTGGACGGTGCTTGCATTCAGACGCCGAAACGAGATCACCTTCGATGAAGACCTCCACATCTCCAATAGTGCCCGCGAACGCGTCTGATTGATTCGGGTTGTAGGCCTTCACCTCCGAATCCTCATCGCTGAGCTGCAGCATTGCGACCCAAAGCGCCACTAAGCGGGCACCTCCTGCGGCTTTCTGGAGGAACTCTTGAACGAATTCCGAACATATCGCCAAGTCATGTTCCCCAGCAGAAGGCGCAACACTCGCAAGTTCGGCGCGTTGTTTGCCCAGCCTAAGGACATGCACAACGGCACTGTAAGCTTCAGCCTCTGGAGCTACGCGGATGAGTTCGAGAGCGTCGTGCAGAAGCGCAGAAATCTTCTTATTCCGGAGTTGGGGGTTGTCTTTATCGTGCTCGGGGTGTCTGAGAGACTTGATTAAGAAAGGCTCATTGGACAGCCCAAAGAGATTACCTTTCGATTTTTCGAACGGCACAACTATTTTGTGGCAGAGGCTCCTTGCATCGTAAGAACCGGCTAGGCCGCACCCGCTTGAATGGAACGCGGGTGAGCGTTTGGCTCTACCGTTTTTGCCAATACGCCAGTAATTAATAAGTACCTAAAGCCCTTTGCACCGGCTGCCGGACTCATGATTTTTTCTATTTTCTCCTTGAGAATCGAGGAGGGAACGAGTTGGGTATTCCCGATGTCGTTCCACGCCTGTTCCAAGACTCTCAATGCGTCGTGGTGGTCTACCACTCGAATATCCTTCCTGGGAAAGACTACAAAATTTGCAAATCAGCATAGCAGCCTCTTCCGAATCCACATGCACTCAGCTACACGATTCCGACCTGTTGGTTCTTCCGCCCACTTTGACGAGCTGTTTTAGGAGGGGTGCATCCGCCGGCGCTCTCCCGCATCTAAAACCTTGACAACAACTCACTCAAGTCTAATAATATTGCAGGGCGTAATCGTGAGCAGTTGAATACAAAGCACTTATAAGAACAATATAAGAACAAAAGGAGCCAAATATGGCCAAGATTATCGGAATCGACCTCGGGACTACCAACTCCTGCGTGGCCGTCATGGAGGGCGGGGAGCCGAAGGTCGTCCCTAATGAAGAAGGAGGGCGTACTACGCCTTCCGTGGTGGGATTCACTAAGACTGGGGAGCGGCTGGTGGGGCAGGTGGCCAAGCGCCAGGCGATCACCAATCCCGAAAACACGGTTTATTCGATCAAGCGGTTCATGGGGCGGCGCTTCGACGAAGTCAGCGAAGAACTAAAGATGGTCCCGTACAAAGTGGAGCGCGACGGAGACCACGTGGTGGTCGTGGCGCAGGGCAAGAAGTACTCCCCACCGGAGATTTCCGCGCTGATCCTGCAGAAGCTGAAGAAGGCGGCGGAGGACTACCTCGGCGAGAAGGTGACCGAAGCGGTCATCACTGTGCCTGCGTATTTCAATGACGCGCAGCGACAGGCCACCAAAGATGCCGGTCAGATTGCCGGCCTCGAAGTGAAGCGCATCATCAATGAGCCTACGGCGGCGGCGCTGGCCTACGGGCTCGACAAGGGCAAGGACGAGACCATTGCGGTGTACGACTTCGGTGGCGGAACTTTCGATATCTCGATTCTGGAAGTCGGCGAAGGCGTGATTGAAGTCAAGGCCACCAACGGTGATACCCACCTGGGCGGCGACAACATTGACCAGCGGCTGGTGGATTGGCTAATTGACGAATTCAAGAGAGACGAAGGGCTCGATCTGCGCGGCAAGGGCAATGAGATGGCGCTGCAGCGTCTGCGTGACGCGGCGGAGCGGGCGAAGATCGAGCTTTCGACCACGATGGAGCATGAGATCAATTTGCCGTTTATTACCGCCGACGCCAGCGGTCCGAAACACCTGGTGAAGAAACTGACGCGGGCGAAGCTGGAGTCGATGGTTGAAGACATCATTCAGAAGTCTGTCGGGCCATGCCGCCAGTGCATGAAAGACGCGGGCGTGGATGCTTCGAAGATCAACGAAGTGGTGCTGGTCGGCGGACAGACGCGTATGCCGCGCATCCAGGCGCTGGTGAAGGAGCTGTTCGGCAGGGAAGGCCACAAGGGCGTGAACCCGGACGAAGTCGTGGCAGTCGGCGCGGCCATTCAGGGCGGCGTCCTCAAGGGTGAAGTGAAAGATCTGCTCTTGCTGGACGTGACTCCGCTGACGCTGGCGATTGAAACGCTGGGCGGCGTGGCGACGCCGATGATCCCGCGCAACACTACAATTCCGACGCGCAAGACGGAGACGTTCTCGACCGCAGCGGACAACCAGACCTCGGTCGAGGTGCACGTGCTGCAGGGTGAGCGGCCCATGGCGGCGCAGAACCGCACGCTGGGCAAATTCCACCTGACCGGCCTTCCGCCGGCTCCGCGCGGCGTGCCGCAGATTGAGGTGACGTTCGACATCGACGCGAACGGCATCCTGAACGTGACCGCGAAAGACGTGGCCACGGGCAAGGACCAGAAGATCACGATTACGTCGTCTTCGGGCCTGTCGAAGGAGGAAGTCGAGCGCATGGCCAAGGACGCGGATGCGCACGCGGCTGAGGACAAAGCCCAGCGCGAGCAGATCGAGGCCAAGAACCAGCTCGACTCGCTGGTCTACCAGATCGAGAAGATGCTGCGCGAGCAGGGAGATAAGATCCCCGGCAGCGAGCGTGGCGATGTGGAGAACGCGATTGCGGATGCCAAGAAGGCGCTCGAGTCGGGCGACAAGGCGCAGATGGATCACGCACGCGAAGCGCTCACTAAGGCCTCGCATAAGCTAGCCGAACAGATGTACAAGGCGGCTCAGCCTAGTCCGGCTGCGCCGGGGGCTGGCCCGACGGCAGGTGCGGGGCCAGAGCCGGGAGCGAACGGCGCCGGTCCGAAGAAAGACGAAGGCGTGATCGACGCTGAGTACGTGGATGTGGAGGATAAGAAATAAGCTGAAAGTTATCAGCTGTCAGCTATCGGTAAATCGGGCCACGGACGACTGCGATATTGGATGTAGCCGCAGGAGTTCGTGGCTTGTTTCTTTAGAAAGGGGAAAGGAATTGCAATTTCAGGTTAAAGGTAAGGACTATTTTCTGGCGTTTGTGGAGGATGAGAAACGGTGGTACGTTTTTTTGCCGACGGCGCAAGGGGTGGAGCGGATGCCGGTGCATGTGGATGCGGTGAGATATAGGCGCCCAGCGAGTCAGAGTAGTGGAAGTCTCATCGTAGATGTTCGCTGTTAGGCAACGTGAACCACGATTCAGGTGCGGTTATGCGGCAGCTGACGTGCGAAAGATTAGAGTCTGTAAACTTCTCTGCGATGCCCAATGCGTAGGACCAGAACTACCAGCCGATCCTGCTCAATCGAGCAGATGATGCGGTAATCTCCAACGCGGTATTTCCAGAACTCGCTCAGAGTGCCTTGCAGCTTTCCGCCGACCGTTCGGGGATCCTCCAAGGTTGCGACGCGCTCATGGAGAAACTTCAGGATGCGGCGGGAGATTGGCTTATCCAGTTTTTCCAGTTGCCTCAGCGCTGTTCGCGCAATCTCAACCTTCCATGCCATAGCGCCGCATTACTTTTTCAAGCGGAATAGGCTTGCTGCGTCCCGAGCGCACTTCTTCCAATGCCTTCTCAGCGAGGTAGATGTCTTCGAGATCGTCCAAGTATTGGAGGATTGCTTCGCGGGCGTAGTAGGTTTTGGTGCGGCCGGTGCGCTTGGCAAGGCGGTCAAGGCGCTTTTCGATTTTGTCGGGAAGACGAATGGCGAGCATACGTAAACCCTTATGCTATACAATTATAGCATCTTGGGAATGGAGATCAGTATTGGGGAATGCCCCAGGCACGCCGAGAGACAGCATTCTGAAAAATGCCTTTAGGCGCTGAGAAATGGCTGACGTGGCAGTAATGAGAACTACGATTCCAAAAGTTGCTGGCCTCTCTCTGTGAATGCTATGAACTTGAGCACTCGTCGCTCTGTTGAATCTAAGGTTGTGATGTCGTCACAGATAATGAGGTCTTGAAGACGCAGCCGCTGAAGCGTTGACTGGGCAACGTTCTGGCCTCTTAGTAATACAGCGAGTGCTTCTTTGTCAGTCATTTCGATTCATTTACATATCTGAGCGGGCCCTAGTTTGTTCGGCTCGCTTGATTCGGTCACTCACTTCTTTATTGGCCGCGTCTAAAGTGACGGTGATCGTAGGATAATCATCGGGAGCGTCCGAGTACACCAACTCAACGGTCGAGAGCTTGTTTGTCCACGTCCAGCGACTTCTCTCGAATTTGGCACCGAACCCGTTCTGCAACCACGTAACCTCCCTTCCGGATGGCTCTCCGAACTTCGCTTCTAGAGCAGGCATTGCATCCGCAAGTCCGAACCGGCTACGTAGTGTCATTTCGAGCTTGTAGAGGCTCCTCTTATAAAACCAGACTGTTTCGGTGAGCAAGGGTGCGGATCCATACGTCAGTCTTTTGTCGTCATGAATACGAGGAAAGCAGTAAACAACGTCAGTGTCGATCGCGGAGCCTGGCCGGTTATCGACCGTGTTGTTATCGCAATGATCAAAATCCGGATTGTTGGCCAACCACTGGCTCAGGTTCTCCCCGAGCTTGTCGAGCTTGATGCTGTATGGTTCCGGCTGGCCCTGTGGGGCAGCGTAGGTTGTGCTGAGCACTATCAGATGTATTATCCATCTCCCGTGCATACCTGAATAAGTACCGCGTGGTCGTGCTCAGATCAATTGATCTGTAAATAAAACTTACGCCCTGCGTGCCGTAATGGGAATTCCAGCGATGTTCAACTATGATTTAGGGGCTCAATATGACCTTCTCCAATATCTTGTTTGAAAAGAAAAACTCCATCGCTTACGTTACCGTGAACCGGCCGAAGGTGCTCAATGCGCTGAATATGGCCACGATGGAAGAGCTGCGTGCGGCGTTTCATGAGATCAAGAACGACGCGAGCGTGCGCGTGGTGATCCTGACCGGGGCCGGAGAGAAGGCGTTTATTGCTGGAGCGGATATTGGCGAGCTCGCACAGCACGATGCGGTTTCCGGCAAGGAGTACACGCACCGCGGTCAGAGTGTGCTCAACCTGATTGAAAACCTGGGCAAGCCAGTGATCGCCTGCATCAATGGATTCGCTCTCGGTGGCGGATGCGAGATTGCGATGGCCTGCACCATGCGTCTGGCCAGCGAAAATGCCAAGCTGGGGCAGCCGGAGGTGAAGCTTGGAATCATTCCCGGCTACGGCGGCACGCAGCGTCTGCCGCGGCTGGTGGGGAAGGGGATCGCGATGCAGCTTGTGCTTACGGGCGAGATGATTTCGGCACAGGAAGCGCACCGGATTGGTTTGGTAAACGAAGTGGTTGCGGCGGCGGAGTTGATTCCGCGTGCGGAGGCCATTGCGCAGAAGGTCATCGCTAACGGGCCTCTTGCCGTGCAGTATGCAATGGAAGCGGTGAATAAAGGCATGGAGATTGCGCTGGCTGAGGGGCTGTATCTTGAGGCGGTGTTATTCAGTGTGGCGTGCTCGTCGGAGGATAAGAAAGAGGGAACGACGGCGTTTCTGGAGAAACGTGCGGCGCAGTTTAAGGGCAAGTGATGCCCTTATCCGATGAAGGCAAATTCATCACGGAGTCACCGAGAGACGGAGAAGGTCAACGAGGAGACACTTCGGAAGCGATCTTTAGCCGGAGAACTCAATGCTACTGGTTGCCGTTTTGGAATCGTTGTCTCACGATTTAACGAGTTCATAACTGAGCGACTGCTGCGTAGTGCGTATGACGGGCTGATCCGATCAGGCGCGAGAGAAAAAGACATTCAGATCGTCCGTACTCCCGGCTCTTTCGAAATTCCTTCCGCCGCCCGGACGCTTGCGGAAACCGGAAATTACGATGCGATCATCTGTCTCGGGTGCCTGCTTCGGGGTGATACAGCGCATTACGACGTCATTGCCAACGAAGTTACGCGCGGCATCGGGCAATCGGCACAGGAAACGGGAGTACCACATGCCTTCGGAGTTCTTACCTGCGACACCCTAGAACAAGCCATCGATCGAGCGGGCCTGAAGATGGGCAACAAAGGTTTCGAAGCGGCGTTGGCGGCAGTCGAGATGGCGAATCTGAAAAAAGCTGTCAGCTCTCAGCTGTCAGCTATCAGTAGGACCAAGACAAAAGCAAAAACGCGAACTGCTCGTTCTAAGAGAAAGAAGTCATAGGCCTCCATCCACGGTTGCGCCTGAACCTTCCTGTAAACTGAAATCTGACCATGGGAACCCGGCGCAAATCACGCGAACTGGCGCTGCAGATGCTTTTTCAGTCTGATATGGGGAAGCAGGCGCCTGAGGAAGTTCGGACGACATTCTGGCGTGGCCGCGGCGAAGTCGAGGCCGAAGTGCACGGCTTTGCTGAAGACCTGTTTCGTGCAGCCTGCGATCGTGCTCCTGACATAGATCAGCTGATCGAGCAACATGCCGAGCACTGGCGCATGGACCGCATGGCGGCAGTCGACAGAAATATACTGCGGGCAGCGGTGGCGGAGTTGATTGGGTTCCCGCAAACCCCGGCTGCCGTGGTGATCAACGAAGCCCTGGAAATTGCCCGCAAGTTTTCCAGTCCGGAGTCGGTTCAGTTCATCAATGGAGTTCTCGACAGCGTTCGTCGCGACCTGGAGAAGGCAAAGGTTTAGTTTTCCTTTCCGTCACGGTCTCGCTGCGATCAGGTTTGGCTTACAGGCAACCGGCACTCCTGTGCAAAGTCCGTTCGGTTGAGTTTCGCTGCTGATGGGCAGAGTCACCTGTTGAACATCTGCGGCCGTCTGCGTATCGAGTACGTGTACCGTACCGTCGCTCGCCGCGACGTACAGGAAATTGCCGTCCAGCGTGAGTGTGGCCTGAAGCGGAATGGCATTTCCTGCCATTGAAACCGCGAAAGAGGTCCGGCTCAAAATATTGAACACCAGCACGCTCGGCAGATTGCTTGGAATTACGTAAGCTCTCGCCCCATCCGACGAAACCAGCAACTGCGAGGCCACGAAGCTGCCCTGCCCAAGGTTGAATGACTCTATCGTGTTGTTCACGCTTGGTGGACAAAGGTCCGGCAGCGTGGCAGGGGTCGTGGTCGGGGTGATCAAATCCACACCCGGAGCGTCGACCGCCAGTACATTGCCATCTGGCAATCCTCGGATGAATGGCGGCGTCGTAGGAGTGTTTACCGGCGAGCTTGCAGCACTGTCATCGCAGACGGCCCGGGCGCTTACACCGGCGGGATCTCCGCCCGCGAGATAAGCAAAGCCGCCATTGGAAAGAAATGAAACATCCCTGGCTGCTGCACTGAGGGCAATCGATTTCAGGGATTCGAGAGCGGAATATACGTGAAGAGTGTCGCCCGCCAGGATGTAAGCTTTGAGGCTATCGGGAGAAAAATCAGCGGCGGTTGCACCAGCAATCTGCAAACTGACTGTGGTGTTGGATGAAGTGTCCACTACGAAGACCTGCTTGGGAGTGTCGGCTGTATCCGACACGATGACGTGATTGCCGTCCGGTGCAACTGCCAGCACCTTCCCTGGAGCGGCCTTAATGAAGGCACTGACACTTGGCGGACTGCCACTGGCATTCAGGACCATCAATCCGCGGGTGCCGAACAGGCCGGAGTTGGTCCCGAGAAAAGCCTTTGTCCCCTGCCGATTAAACAACAATGAGTTAGGAGTCGCCGGAAGACTGATCGGGCTTCCCACAGTGTTCTTGCTCGTTTCGATAGGAAGTACCGCGGTATGACATCCAGTTGTGATGCCCGGCATATGGTCGCAATCGGTCGTGGAGACGAACACCAACGTGGTCTGCGCGGTGGAAGTCCCGGGCGTCACCACAACCTGTAGCGCATTCTGCGGATAAATTGGCAGCACCGTCTGTGGCCCGATCTGCAGCCCGATATTGCAGTTCGGTGGAGTACACGATGCCATAACGCTGCCGCCTCCAATGAGGGGTGTGCTCGCAGAAACCGAGGTGCCTGTATTGGTGCTGCAATTGTTGCTGCCAACGCTGACCGAAGCGGGATCGGAAGAGCACCAGGTGAGAGGGATGCCTGTGATGGTGTTGCCTTGTGTATCGACCACGGTGGGCGTGATTGGTGTCGATGCCCCTTTCTTCACCACTATCGGTCCGGTGATCGATCCATTTGCCGTCAGCGTGATGCTCTGGACAGGGCAGGTAGTGAAGTCAACAGGCATGCTGTTTACGTTGCTGACGCTGGCGAAGATCGAGGTCGTGCCGGGAGTGTGGGCGGTGACCTTAGCCTGGCCGGGGAGAAGACCCGTAATCGGATTGCTCAAGCTTGCCGAGATGATGGCTGCCACGTTCCCATTCAGCGATTGCCAGGTAAATGTCCCGACCGTTGAAGTGATGTCAACGCCCCGGCTGAAAGCAGCAGCCTGAAAAGCAGCACTCTGGTCTTTCGACAAGCCGACAACGCCAGCGCCCAGGCCGCAATCGGTGGGGCTGGTGAAATCCTTGAGAGTCGCGTTTACCGAGGTGACCGTGATGCTGTCGACATGCTGGTGCACATAGACGATGGTTGGCGGACTGCTGACCCCTTTCGTGTTTGCGGTGACCTGCGCCACGCCCACACGTCCCGGAGTACAGATTTGAGGATTGCTGAGCGAGTCCCAGCTTCCCGCGCAGGCAAGCCCGTTGTCCGCAATCGTGACCACTGCCGTGTTGGTGGAAGCGAAGGAAACGGGCTCAGTGATGGCCGCTTTTTGGGCGTTTTGTGGGGTTGCAGTAAAACTCTGAATAGCGCCTATATCCAGGGACACGATCTCGGCTGGCGAGAGCACTATATTCGCCGGGACTGGGAATTCGGTTGTTCTGGTCGCGCTGGTGCCGTGGCAGCCGCACAGACCGGCAACGAGAAAGAAGATCGTTGTCGCGGTGAAAAGAGAAGCAACCCTGGACTTGCATTCCCTGTGTGTGGCAGTCGTCGGCAAAGCGAGCATGCGTGCGGAAGAATTCAGTCTAGAGGCAGGATGATTTTTCAGCAAGTTGCGGGGACCCAATGGTTTGACGCTCTTCTGCAGTGCACGTTAGAATGAACCAGTTTGTCTGTAGCAGCGGCTCCGTTCTGGGGCCGTCCGCAATCGTGCCGAAAGCGCCGAAGCGGAACACAGCAAGCATAGGAAATGCAGCAGTTTCCCGGCTTGTGCCAGTGTGCGCCGGGTGAGAATGGAACTGGAGGCTGAACCATGTATGCGGTGATCCGCAGCGGAGGGAAACAGTACCGTGTCGCGCCCGGCGACGTGATTCGGGTGGAGACTCAGACTCCCGGTTCGGACGGAAAGATTGAATTCAATGACGTGCTAGCGGTCTCCGGCGGAGATGGTCAGATCGGCCGTCCGCCACAGGCGCGCGTGGTGGGACAACTAGTGGAACAGGGTAGGGCGGACAAAATCCTGGTCTTCCACTACAAGCGAAAGAAGCAGTACAAGAAAATCGCAGGGCACCGGCAGCCGTTTAGTGCGGTCCGGATTACGGAAGTAGCTTTCGACGGGCAGAGTTTCACTGCGCCCGAAGTGGCTCAGAAGGAAGCGAAACCGAAGAAGGCAACGCCACCCGTGGAGACTGCCGAGGCACCGAAGGCTGAGGCGAAGGCGGCCAAAGCGCCTGCAAAAAAGAAGCCCGCTCCGAAGAAGGCGGCGGCGAAAAAATCTGCGTCGAAGAAAAAGAAATAGGAGTGGCCACCTGCCACTGAGAACTGGTTTTTATGGCACATAAAAAAGGATTAGGCAGTTCACGAAATGGACGCGACTCGAATTCCCAGCGCCTGGGCTTCAAGGCTTTTGGCGGGCAAGTCGTGCCCGGCGGCACCATCATCGTTCGTCAGCGGGGCACACGTGTGAAGCCGGGGCTGAATGTAGGCCGCGGAAAAGACGACACTCTGTTCGCGAAGATCAGCGGGCGCATCAAGTTTATGGACAAAGGCTCCATGGGGCGGTTCGTGATGATTGAGCCACTCCAAGCCAAGTAACAGGTTTCTCTACGGGTCGTTTGCTACTATTGCCGACAAGAAAAAGCGTTTAACCGCCGAAACCGCAGAGTTCGCCGAGGAATCCCCAGGCCACTTTGATTCTGATCTAACCACTGCCTATTTTCAGGCATCTGGTACGTGCATATTCAGGCGCACGCATACCCATGTTCATCGATGAAGCGATAATCCGTGTTAAGGCTGGGGACGGGGGTAATGGTTGTGTCGCTTTCCGGCGCGAGAAATTTGTTCCGCGCGGCGGTCCCTCCGGTGGGGATGGCGGCAAGGGCGGCGATGTAATTATGGAATCGAGCGAACGTCATAATACGCTCGTGCATTTCCGCTTCAATCCGGAACACAAGGCGCAGCGCGGCCGGCATGGTGAAGGTTCGAACAAAACCGGCCGTGAGGCTGAAGACGTTGTATTAAAGGTGCCGGTCGGCACAATTCTCTATGACAACGAAACCGGAGAAAGAGTCCACGATTTCTCGTGTCCCGACGAAACCATCATCATTGCTCGTGGCGGACGCGGTGGAAGAGGCAATGCCCGGTTTGCGACCTCCACACATCAAGCGCCACGTGAGTGCGAGCCCGGCCGCCCGGGAGAGGAACGAGCTTACAGGCTCGAACTGAAACTGCTGGCTGACGTGGCGCTTGTCGGATTTCCGAACGTAGGAAAGTCCACTCTGATTTCCCGCATTTCTGCCGCGCGTCCGAAGATCGCCGATTATCCGTTTACCACGCTGCAACCTAATCTCGGGGTTGTCGCTGTCGGAGAAGAGCCGGACGTAAAGAGTTTCGTTGTTGCGGATGTTCCCGGACTGATTGAAGGCGCTCACACCGGAGCGGGGCTGGGGACACAATTTCTGCGCCACATTGAGCGCACCCGCCTGCTGGTGCATCTAGTGGATGTGTCAGATGGCAGCGGGCGTCCCGATCCGGTGAAAGATGTTGAGGTCATCATGGGAGAACTGGCCAGCTTCGGCGCCGGCCTTGAACAGAAGCCGATGATCATGGCGGCATCCAAGATCGATGTCGCGAATAAAGATAAGCTGGCAAATCTCAAACGTTATTGCAAGAAGCACGGCCTAGATCTGTTCCCCATTTCTGCCGTCACGGGTAAGGGAATCGATGACTTGAAGTACGTCATGGCCGAGAAGGTGGAGGAAGTCAGGTTGAGCGTCCCAACCTTGGCAGATACTCCGCAACAAGGCATATAGATCC
>QIAA01000015.1 GCA_003224905.1 Acidobacteriota bacterium | reverse complement strand
TGGTTAGCTTCAAATCCCCACTAGCCACTCGTCCCATGACTTCCACCCGCTCCAGCTCACGACTGCTCATGGCTGTCCTCTTCAACCAGACCTCCAGTGGCTGGAGGTCTCAGTCTAAGGGGACATTCCTAATAAGTTCGGAAGGGGACATTATCATTAAGTTTCAACATTGGGCTGCATCTTAACCAGGATTACTGATACCTCGGCCGCACTGTCCATACCTCAGCAACGGCGTAAAGCTTTCGAGTGGGACTTCTCCGGTACAATCCACATGATTCAATCCACATGATTCATGCAGAAAGCAGTCCTTCTCTATAACCCTCTTTCGGGCGGCCGGCGCGGGCGCAGGCTTGCGGACGTTGAAGCTGCAGCGGCTGTGCTGCAAAGCGGCGGCGTGGAGGTCTCGATTGCTCCTACACGTGCCGCTGCTGATGCCGCCGAACAGGTGAGAGAGGCGATTGCGGAAGGCTGCGATACTGTTTTCGCCTGCGGCGGTGACGGCACAATTCACGACGTGCTTCAGGGATTAGCCACGACCCAGGCAGCTTTGGGAATCATCCCCCTGGGAACGGCCAACGCTCTGGCCCACGATCTGCGCATTCCGCTTTCCCCGACTGGGGCGGCCCGCAGCGCACTCGGCGCTGTAAGCAGGCGAGTGGCAGTGGGCAAAATTGAGTATCTGGATTTTGCAGGCGCGTCATGTGCTCGCTACTTCACCGTGGCTGCCGGGGTAGGAGTGGATGCTCATCTGTTTTATGCCATGAACGGTTTCGTAAAGAGCCGGCTGGGAATGGCGGCTTACTACGCAAAAGCATGTCATCTCTGGATGACCTACCGTATGAGACGCTTTGCCGTGGAGTACAGCGAAAACGGAGCGCAGGAGATGCGGCGCGCCGAGCTAACAGAACTGCTGGCGGTGCGAATCCGCTATTTTGGCGGAATTCTTCGTGAGCTGGCGCCCGGCGCTGATCTCCGGCGAAATGATCTGAGATTAGTTTTGTGCAGCACTGCGGATCGTGTGCGATATCTGTCTTATGTACTCCGAGGAGCGCTCGGAAGAACTTGGAATGTGCCGGGAATTCAGCTGGCCCACAGCGAACGCGTGGTATGCGAATCTCTGCCGGATGAAGGCAGCGGCAAACGCGTCTACGTGGAAGCCGATGGAGAGCTGTTAGGCGTGCTGCCGGCCACGATTTCCGCTGTCCCCGATGCGCTTACGATTCTGGTTCCGTGAGGCTCCAAGGGAGCCACGAATTTCAAGAGGATCCGTGCGGCCTTTACCAGACCATGTGCCTGGCATTGGCTATGCACAAGTACCGGTCCAACGGATATACTCCCTGCTGAAGCCAAGATTTCTGCTCAGAATCAAAATCCTTGCGAGATCTCACCAGGTTAACGAGATCTCGACATCATTGATTGGAACCGATCACCCATTTCCTGACAGGCGCGTGTCTGAGTCGTGCCGGGTTCAATCGCAAGACGGCTCTCGCCACGGCAACCATGACGCTGGCTGCAGAAGCGCCTGATCTTGACGTGCTTGGAAACTTCAAGGGGCCGGTATTCGGATTTGCCCACCATCGCGGATTCACTCATTCGTTTCTTGGTTCGTTTCTGGTTGCGGCTGTTGTTGTCGGACTCGTGTATGCCCTCTGGTGCGTGCGGGGACGTAAAACCAGGAATCCAAATCTTCCACCGCGTTGGAAGTTGTTGTATTGCTTCGCGGTGCTCGCGAGCCTGAGCCACGTTCTGCTGGATTTCACCAACAACTATGGAGTGCGCCCACTGTGGCCTTTTTCCGAGCGATGGTACTCGTGGGACATCGTTTTCATTGTGGAGCCGGTGATATTCGTACTGATGCTCGCCGGTTTGGTACTGCCCTCCTTCTTCTCTCTTATCGATCGCGAAATCGGGGTGCACCACAAAACTCCACCCGGCAGGCTCGGAGCAACTCTTGCCCTCAGTGGCGTGGTCGCGATGTGGGGTGTCCGTGATTTCGAACACCGCCGCGCGGTGAATGCACTCGAAGCCAAAACATACGAAGGCGCTGATCCCCTGCGCGTCTCGGCCTACCCCTACTGGTGGACTCCCTTCACCTGGTACGGCGTGGTGGAAACACAGACTCTCTATGCCAGCATGCGGGTCGATTCTCTTTCGCCCGAGGTCGATCCTCGGGGTGAAATGCGAGTTCTCTATAAGCCGGAAGAGACGCCAGTAACGTTAGCCGCGAAGAGGAGCTATCTGGGCCGAGTCTATCTTGATTGGGGGAAATACCCCATTACCGAAACTGAGCAGGTCGAGTTTCCTCAGCCCGGATTTATTGTTCGTTTCAAGGATCTCCGTTACGACTATCCTGAGCGCCGAGGCCAAAATATATTGCGTGCCGCTGTAAGACTCGACCGCGACCTGAACGTTGTGGCGGAAGGTTTCGGGTCGCGCTGGACTAGACGTGGACAAGCCTTGGTGCAGGGGGAACACCCAACCCCCGACTGAACTTGACGCCGCGCGGTGGGCGGGCCAAAATCGTTGAGTCGATTAGCGAGGTGGTTATGCTGGCTTACCTGTTTGTGCTGCTTGCCGTGGCAGTTCGCTTCATGCCACATCCCTGGACCTTCACTCCGGTCGTGGGAGCGCTGCTCTTTTTTGGCGCTCGTGGCTCGCGCCGTTATATTTGGGTGCCGTTCGCTTTGCTGGTCGTCTCAGACCTTATTTTGACCAAATTCTTCTGGGCGTATTCGTTCACCTGGGATCAACTGGTTATCTGGGCCTGGTACGCGGGAATCCTGTGGTTAGGAACCAGGCTGCAGGCAAAGGTGAAGCCGCTGGTTGTGATCGGCGCAGCCTTGGCCAGTTCGGTGTCCTTTTTCCTGATCAGTAATTTTATTGTGTGGATTGCCACCAATATGTATGCCAAGAGCCTTGGCGGTCTTATCACCTGCTACACCCTGGCTTTGCCTTTCTTCCGCAACGCGCTTGAGGGCGACTTGCTCTTCACCGCAGCGATGTTTGCGACTCCGCTTCTGGCGCGGTTCTTGGCAGACGCTTTTGCCAAACACGATCACACAGCAGCGGCCTGACAGCATAGCAACGTTTCCGTGCTTTTCGGGGATACCGAACGATCTTCAGGCGAGGACCGGCGTATTTCATGTGCGATACGCAGGTCCCCCTTCTTTTCTGAGCCCCCGATTGTACCTCTACCACTCAAGCTAGTGTGGCAAGCCATTCGCTTGATTCAGCAATATGAAACCCCGCGCCATGAGCGGGAAGGCTCTTGCGTTGCTAAAGGCGCGGCCATTGAACGCGGCGCCATTAAGAAGCTGCTTCATCTCGGCCGCGACTGCATCGCGCTGCGCGGTCAGAAATTGAATCCGCTTCTCAACGGATTTGTAGGTAGCATCACCAGCATCGTTCGATCCAAGCGCCTTGGTAGAGGCTCTGAGCGTGGCCATCGCGAACGCGCCAAATGGCGCATTCAGCTGCTTGTAAACTTGCGCCAGGGCCGTGAAGCTAGTGCTCTTCTGCACGGCGGATGGACGCGCCGAGCCCTCCAGGATCTCGGATATAAGGCGACCGTCGTGAACGTAGTCATCCTTTAAACCGACCAGGTTCAGTATTGTCGGGCGCACATCCGTATGGTCTGACCACACGGCGCCGTCAATTCCGAGATTTCCAATCCCTTCGCCAACGTACCCCACCCAGGTCGAAGCGATCTCGTCCTGAATGTCGCCATGGTTCCACGCGAAGCTTTGATTCGTTCGCGCGGGGATGAATGCGCAGGCGTCAGGAGTCAGACACGTGGCCGGAGTCCCGCTCGTCGCGAAGAAGAACCAGTTCGGGTCAGCAAACGGTGTGAAGGTCGGTGTGCGGAAAGGATCGGCTGTGACCATGTGCAGCGTCTTCATCCCTGTATGGTCCGCAAGCGCAACCATAATATTGTTCTCGACCGCTCCTGTGTACGGGTTCAGCCAGCTCAGCTGGCTCATCTCCCGTTCAAGGTTGCGAACAATCGGATCATCCTGGTCCCGAATCGGCTGAGTACTCGTACCATTGACATACACGGTGGGCGCGTCATCGGAGTGAACTGAAAATAGAGTCGAGTCGCCGAATTGGGTGAAGACCATGCGCCGCAGGTCGGCGTTGATCTCGCCTACACGGTCGTATGTGCACGGTGTAGTCACACCGTCACAATTCGCCGGAGTCGGTGAATCGCCCACGAAGTGGTCGCCTTCATCAACGGTAAAGATGAAAAGCGTGTTGCTCTTGTTAATTCCATCCGCAGCCAGCCGGTCGAAGAACTTTCCAAATGCCTGATCGTAGGCTTGAAGTTGAGCCGTGTAACCGGATTCGCCGGGACCGAACGCGAAGTGAATGTTTCCGGAGGTGCCGTGGTCATCGTGCGCATCGGAGATGTAGGCATATGTGACCGGAATGCCGGCCTCCTGCATTTGCGCGATCCAGGCGAGAGAAACTGTAGCCTCCATGCCATCAAAGCCAGGAAAGCCGACGTGTCCGGTTGCGTCCTGGATCACGTTGCCGTCGAGATCGGTCATGGGTCCACTTGGCTTGATGATCGGGTTGACGTACAAGGCGCCGAAAAGACCGTTGAAATTACTGTAACCGCCGGGCTCATCTGGCAGTAAGTCGGGCCGCGCGTGATCCGACACCGCGCAGATGGCTGAACCCTGCGTACAGTGCACGCCGATGCCTACAAAATCCGCAAAGGCTTGCCCAGGATTCGACTTGACCTCTGCCGCCTCGTCTGACCCCGAGCCGAATACGGTCGGAATGTCAATCAACGTGTTCTCAAGGATTGTGTTCGCAGTTGCCACTGCGCCGAAGTCACACCCCGCACGGGTGAATGGCACCCATGGCGCCGGAGCGATCTTGCCCTTCTCGTTGATCATCTCGGGGGTCAAATCGGTGGTGCTGCCTTGTGGGTCAAAAAGCGGCGCCGTCCAATAGGCGAACGAAACGCCAGTCCGGGTGTTGCCATCGGTCATGAAATAACGAAAACTGTTGGATACCGGCTGCCCCATTCGGTCCGGGTAAACGCCTGTGAGCGACGTGAGAATACCGGTCGCGGTGTGCGAGATCAGCGCAGTGTGGTCGTTGGACATCAGCACGCCATTGTCGCGAATAAAGTTGAGCAAGTGTGGCATCTGCTCGAGGTCCGAGGGCACGTTTGGGTTGTCACGGCGGAAATGGGTGTTGTCAAACTGGACGTATATAACGTGCTTAATGTTCCCCTTGGGCGAGTTCAGCTGGCACGTATTCTGCGCTGAGGAAACACCGCCTGCCGTGACTAATGAAATTCCAATAAATATTGGAAGCAGGCAAGCAGAGTGGAATGGCTGGAAGAGTCTCACAGAAACCTCCTGGGATAAGGGATTGACGAGGCGGGGCGTTAATACTATAGGCCAAGGCTTGTTGAAATTGGTCGACGGCGGGTGAATTTCTGGTTAAAAGAAAGCTGCTGATACGCGGCCGGTCAGGATTTTGAGCGCCGCCGCCCGGGGTTTGACGGCGCGGTGAATCACGCTTCGGGTTGCGAACCCTTCATAACTTCGATCCCTCGCCTCCTCGCCTTAATCTTGCGTGCCGCGACCCACGTCGCAAAACCAATCCCCACTGCTACCAGGATCCAATGGAACTGCTCACGGAAGAGCTGCACCGAGACGTGCACGAAGCCGGGCCCAAATTTCAATGTCAGGAAGGAAAGTATTAAGAAGCGAATGCATCGGCCGGCGAAAATGGCCAGCAGAAAGTGGCTGAACCGCATTTCGGAAACAGCCGCCGCCAGGGAGATGAGCTTGAACGGCGTAGGCGGAGGAAGCATCGCGGGAAACATTAGGCTCCAGAAAGGGTGCTGGTCGAATGCCCGATGAAACTTGTCAAAGCGCTCAGGCGAGATCCGTTTCCGCAGCAACTCTTCTCCACCTTCGTATCCGATGACATAAATGATGATGCTGCCCAACGCCGAACCCGCCGATGCCATGAGGACGTAAAGCAGAAACCGTTTGCGATCCTGGTAGACGTAGCCGGCGACGACCACATCCATCGGTAAGCCGAAAAAAGCCGCGTCAATGGCTGAGACGACGAACACACCCCAGGCACCCAGAGGCTTCAGCAGGGCCCAGAGAAATGCCGTATATCGGGAGAGGATGTGCTTGAGGGTCTTCAAAACCGACAACTAGCAGTGTACGCGAAAAATTCAGGGCGGCGGCCTCCATCCATACCGCGATTCTACGGCTAGAAATCTTGCAGGCCGAGCACCAGTTTGATGTCAATGACCGGGGTTCCATCGATCGCTTCGATGGGACCGATCAGTAGTCGATTCCCGGCAACTGTGCGCACGGTAACGCGATGAAGGCCCAACGGATTTGGCCGGTCGGGAGAGCGTGTCGCAAATACGCCGGTAAGCGGACGGCGGGGGTCCGACCGCGGATGGACCTTTAGAACATCACGCCGCGCGCGGTGAAGCCATGTCACAACAATGATGTCGTCTCCCACCATGAGCCCGTCCATCGCATGTGCCGCGAACGGGCTCACTTCAAGCCAGGCGTCGGGCGCCTTCCGAACCTTGTTTGGGAGCTTCGCCGCGCGTCTTGAGGGCGGAACGGATCACGCCGATTGCACGAAGCAGGTCACGTCTGCCAGGCTCAGCGCGTGTTCCTGTCCGCTCTCGCTTTGTTTTCTTCACCGACGTGTCTTGCTTAGTAATTCTTCGGCTGGGTCATGCTGAACCAGTTGCCGAACGGATCTTTAAAGACCGCTTCCACGCCGTAGAACTGATCTTTTGGTTCGGAGACAAACTCCACGCCTTTGGCCTTCAGTTCTTCAAAGGTCTTGCGGCAATCGGAGGTCTGGAAGGCGCCGGGGCCGAAGCAACCTTTCTTCAATAGCGCGGCAATGGTCTCGACGTCTCTTGTGCCATTCTTCTCTGCGGTCCCGCCTTTCATTTTGACGAAGTCGCCGCCGCTGCCGACTTTCATCAGGATGATCTCCAGATCAGACTGTCCTTTGGGAGCGACGGTTAGCCAGCGGAAGCCGGTGGGCAGCGATTGGTCCACCTTGACTTCAAGGCCCAGCTTATTGACATAGAAGTCCTTGGCCACGTCCTGATCAAGAACATAGATGGTTGCGTGTGACATTCTTTGGATCATGAGGGTTCTCCTTCACAGGAGAGAGTAGCGAACGCGAGGTGATTGGCGCTTCTCGATTCTTGCTATTCGTCTACACGTAGCTCTTGCGGTGCGGATCAAACACGTGTGGATGTCGATGTTGTTCGAACAAACCCAGAATTACGTCGAATCCTTTCTCCAACTTCAAGTTGCACCCAGGCGTGGTGAGCGGAACCACCCAGAGAAAATGAACCGGCTCTGCACCCAATTGCAGTTGGTCCGGCAAATTCTGGTCCTCCATCACGATCGGCGGCATAAACAGAAGCGTATCGAGTTCTGTGCTTCCCCAAAAAGGGGCTGGGGGGCTCCGTTCGGCATGGTATGTCCATAGCCAAGCCATGACTTGCTGTCATGAGGGAAATGAGCGATCCAGCGCAGAGTCGAAATGTATTCATCGCGCGGCTCTGCGCAGTAGAAGATCAGTTCCACCCGTCGCGGAACATCCTTCGCACGACGGGGCAGGGTCATTTTCAGGTCGCTCATCCCGCCGGTGACCAGCGAATACTCGATTTGATCGCCTCGTGAGCGTTGAAAGATGTAGACGTCGATGTGGGGAACTTGGGGAATTACTTCGTGGGAGACGCGGAGCGCCTTTCCGAACAATTTTTCGTAGGCGGCTTCGCGTTTTTGCGCGAAACCCGCCGTAGATTTCTCCGTGAAGCCGAATTTTCTCTCCACCGCATTATGGCGGATGATGTTAGTTCCGTCAGGACTTTTTTCCTTGCCGAACCATGACATATGACTTCCTTGATCAATTGGTCCGCAAAGGACCATTCGTTAGCCGATGCCGACTGCTTGCAGAAAACATCCGGGCACCATCACCACTCGCCATGGCGCGCTGTATCCGAATATGCGGCGGACTTCACGCTGAAAGGCAGCGGGACTGCGGCCAAACTGGGCGCGAAATTTGCTGGAGAACGATCCCAGACTTCCATAGCCGACTTCGAAGCAGACTTCTGTTACGCTGCGCTCAGAGGCGAGCATCTGGCGGGCGCGGTCCATGCGCAGGCGAGTGAGAAAATCATGTGGCGTCTCGCCGAAAGTGGCACGGAAGAGACGATGGAAATGAAATTCTGAGAGCCAGGCTTCGCGCGCCGCGTGCTCGAGCAGAACACGGCTTTGATATTCGGCGGCGAGGAGGTCGCGTCCGCGACAGAGGCGGCGGAAGGTGTCGTCATGGAGAAGTGAAGGCAAGAAACAATAATGATACCAGCCTTCCGGGAGCGCACCGCGCTCGGTCGTATTGAATGCGGGTGCGCGTTAATCCTGTACCGATCCGCGGAAGATGACGACTGAGGCTTTCGGCAGAGTGTAAGTAGTTTTGGCGTCAGCTGAAATCCTGGATTTCAATGCCGGGCCGTCCGGCTCGGCGGAGCCGCCGGTAGGAGAAGGATGCCACTGATACTGCTCGCTGCCGAAAGCAATCATGTCAACTGATCCGGCGAAGTGGCGTGTGCGTTCTCCGTCTTCAAAGTTGATTTTTACGGAATGCGCATTCTGCTGATCTTTGTTGACGAACATCAGTGCCCACTGCTTATCGGGCCGAAGCACCGCGTAGGCAGTCACGAGAACATGGCCGGCTGGGTCGGAAATGTCGCTGGCGGCGGGGAAGATTTTGTGCGAACCGTTTCCCGGCTGAACCCATTCCTGCGTAATCAGCTGGCTGGCGAAATATTGTGAGGTGTGCTGCTTGATTTGGAAGTCCTTATTCATGGTGAACATGCCAAAGGTTCCCATGGAGTTGCCGCAGCCGCTGTGCACGCCCGAAGGGACATAATGAAAGTAGTACAAGCCGTCCCCACCAGCGGTGAAGAATGCGCCAGCGAAGTCCGCAAGCCATAGCGCGCCGAATGTATCGACGAAGGATTCACCTGTGTTCCAGGCGATGTTGAGTTCGGTAATCAACATCGGTACATTCGGCGGGACGCCATCATCTCTCCAGACTTGGAGAATATGACTGATCAGTGTGGGCTCGTCGTAAAGGCTGCTCCACTGAATTTTGCAGGGCTCGTACGGATAGTGTTCGAACGAGACGAAGGCGAGATCGTTCAGCCGATTGTGGGCTTTTAGATATGCGATGAAGCGGCCGAGCCATGAGGTGCGGCCTTGCGCATCGGGCCAAACCTGGATGTCCCGATTCACGCCCTGAAAGACCGGGCCCCCGAGTTTGAGAGTGCGATCGACTCTGTGCAGCGCCGTGGCCCATTGCAAATACAAAGCTCCATAGTCCTCAGGAAGCATGTACTGGCCGTCGGGCTCTTCGCCCATTTCGATATATGACATGGGGTAACCGCGAGCCTTCAGATAGGCAATCTGATTCGCGGAATCTTCCGGCGTGCCGTACAGCAATGAGACCGGCACCATGGCGGGCAGCTTGCGCGTGTAACCGCTCGTGTAAAACAGATCGAATCCTACCTGATCACGCTTGTCATTTATGTCCTGAGGCTCGTGCCACGGATCGACGGACGAGCAGTAGGTGGTTGTTTGGTCGGGATCGGCCGTGTGCCGGATCAAGTCGTAGAACTTTCCGTCTTCTGACATGGTTCCGAGATAGATCTCGCGGATTGCGAATCCGACACAATTGCGGCGATCGGACGAGCCGTGGCTGTCACAGGTGTTCGATGATTCCGTCATCCAGATTCGCAGATAACGCACTGGCATGGGAGACGAAGCGAGACGCAACGTTGCCATTCCACCCTGGCCAGCGCTGACGCTGCCGCCAAGAAACGTGACCCACGTGCCCGCTGTGGGCTGCTTGATCGGGTCTTCTCCGGTCCAGTACTGGACCAAATAGCGGCGAGCATAGGGCTCGCTCCAGGAGATGCGAATTGCGTTGATGTCGTGATTGCCCGCGAGGTCTACCACGATCCACTGCGGGTAATTGGAATCTTCCTCGCCGGTGTAGGGTTTTGACAGATACGGATTGCTCTTCCAGTAAGTGTTTTCGTCCCCATCGGTGATTCGGGAGTAGCCAAAGGCATCGGTGCCGTCGTTACGCGTGAAACCGCGATGTGGCAGGAAGTACCCGAACGAGTGGCGGACGAAGTCTCCGGGCTTCGGATTGCCGACGAAGTAGCCTTTGCCGCCCGGGTCGCTCCACGTGCCCTGCGGATTCCAGTGCCAGGCCTCGACAAACAATTCGGTGTTCTGCCGATAGGTGACCGTCTGCCATCCGGCTGTAAGCACCTGGTTCATGACCGTGTCGGTAAAAAGCTTGTCGGTGGCAGAGGCGTTGAGCCGATCGATGCCTGCCCCTAGTGCCTCGGTTGGAATGAAGGTGTTGACTACATGGCTCGGAGTGGCATCAACCCGAATGGTTTGGGCGGAGAGAAGGGAACAGGCGATAAGCAAGCTGAAGAGCAACAGCCCATGCCGCAAGCGTGAAGACAATCTGATCCGATAGAAACGTTCCATGAAGCCTCTTTTCGGCTGATTTGTTCTCAGGATTGCGATGGTCGCGTCGTGCTGCCTTGCCGCGCTTGCCTGACTGCTTCGACCAAGGCTCGCGCCGCCTCGAGAATCTTCTGGGTCTGGCCTTGGCGAAGTGCTGCCAGATCGACTAAATCTGCACCAATTCCCAGCGCAAACGCTCCTGCTGCGATATATTCGGCCGCATTGGAAACGTTCACGCCTCCGGTTGGAATCAGCTGCGCATCAGGGAATGGCGCCTTCAGAGACTTCAGATACTTTGGGCCGCCGACATTTCCGCAGGGAAAAATCTTGACGAGAAGCGCGCCTTCGGAACGTGCACTCATCAGTTCAGTTGGCGTGAGCACGCCAGGTATCGCCAACTTCTTTTCGGCAGCGGCTGCCTGCAGCACAGTTGGAGCTAATCCTGGGCTTACGAGGAACTCGGCGCCGGCATCGAGGCACTGTTTCGCTTGCTCTTTGGTGAGCACAGTACCGGCGCCGGTAAGTACTTTGCCGGAATAATGTCGTACAACCTGCCGGATTACCGCGGGAGCATCAGGGACGGTCATCGTCACTTCAATGACGTCAATGCCAGCAGCACAAATCGTGTCTACAGCGCGCTGTGCCTCGTCAGCGCTGGAAGCGCGGACAACTGGGATAATGCCTACATTACCAATTCTCTGAACTACTTCGTCGATGGTCATTGCTTTTTTAGCGTTCGATTCGCGCTGTTTGCGACTTCATTGCCTGCAGAACTTCATCCACGTTCGCCATGCTGGTATCTCCAGGTGTGGTCATCGCCAGCGCTCCATGCGCGGCGCCGCATTCCACGGCCCACTGCGGATCCTTTCCCGATAGCAGCCCGTAGATCAGGCCAGATGCGAAAGAATCTCCTCCTCCGACCCGGTCGTAGATCTGCAGATTCTCGCGCGTTCTCGCTTCATAAAATTGCCCGCAACAGTAGCAGATTGCGCCCCAATCGTTCACCGTCGCGGTTTTCGCGTAACGCAACGTCGTCGCCACAAGCTTGAGATTGGGAAATTCCTGAACTACCTTCTCGATCATGCGCTTGAAATTCGTAGGGTCCAGCCTTGAGTGATCTTTGTCCAGATCATCTACGTCAAAGCCCAGCGCTGCCGTGAAGTCTTCTTCGTTACCCAATATTACGTCGACCAGCGCCGCCAGCGAGCGGTTGACTTGTTGTGCGCGCGCTTTGCCGCCAATAGATTTCCAGAGGGACGGGCGATAGTTCAGGTCATAGGAGATCGCTGTTCCCGCCCGCTTTGCCGCCTCCATCGCCTCTTTCGCTACGAGGGGGGTAGTATCGGATAATCCGCAAAAAATACCTCCCGTATGAAACCAGCGTGAGCCCTCCTCGGCGAAGATCTGTTCCCACCGCACATCACCCGGTTTCAGTTGTGAGGTCGCCGTGTTGCCACGATCGGAGCAGCCTAACGGGGCTCGTGCTCCAAAACCTCGTTCCGTGAAATTCAGCCCGTTGCGAACCGTGCGGCCCACGCCGTCGTAAGGAACCCAGCGAAGATGCCGCAAATTCACTCCACCTTGCAGCATCAGATCTTCAACCAAATGTCCGACGGGATTGTTCGCAAGTGCCGTCACAATGGCCGTGTTCATTCCAAAGCAGCGCCTGAGAGCGCGAGCGACGTTGTACTCGCCTCCACCTTCGCAGACATCGAATGTCCGTGTAGTCGCTATGCGTCTGTCACCCGGATCGAGGCGCAACATAACCTCGCCGAGCGCCACCATGTCCCACTCGCAATTCTGTTTAGGTTTGATCGTGAATGTCGGCATCGTTTCAGGAGCTTGAACTGGTCGGGATGACTACTTTGCTTGCGACCGCTCCCTCGGGTCGGTATTCGCTCTCGGACTTCACTACCAGACTCCGCTGCGGATCCACTATCAGCCACATCCCCGCCCCAAACACGCACAGAGCCGCAGCCACGAGAAAAGACGCGGTCCAGCCAAAGTGTTGGGCAATCCACGGCGTCAGTTGCGCTGTAACCGCGCCGCCAATCTGGCCTCCCATGTTCATGAATCCGGAGACCGAACCTGACGACCGTCCGGCGATGTCTGCGGTGACGGACCAGAAGGAGCTCTGGGCGAGATAGAGCGAGCCTGCTCCACCCGCAAGCACCACGCTGGCTAACCGCACGTTTTCCACCTTGGCGCCGAAAGCCAGAAAAAATGCCGTGGCAAGAATTACTACCGAAGCCAGCACGCATCGTCCAAGCCGCGGCCCGTATCTCCGCGTGAGCCGATCACTCGCGAGCCCACCCACCGTGCAGCAAACGGCCATCGCAATAAACGGCAACATCGCATAAAAAGCGCTTGCCTTCAGGTTTAATCCGCGCACCTGCGCCAGGTAAATGTAAAACCAGCTGAAAAAAATCCATGCGACGTAACCGAAGCAGAAATAACTGGCGGCCACTGCCAGCACTTCCTTGCTGGCGAGCACCCTTCGCCAGGGAATCAGGGCGTGCGCGCCTTCGCCGTTCGCTCCTGAGGTAAGGCCCGCTTGAATAAACGCGAGTTCCGACTTCGAAACACTGGAATGCTCGGCAGGCGTATCGCGCGCGGCAAAGTACCACACAACTCCAGCCACCAATCCGATTCCAGCACACACCCAGAACGAAGCTCGCCATCCATAGTGCAACATGATGTACGTGATCAGCGGAGGCGAGAGGCCCGCTCCTGCGCCAACGCCAGCAAAGATCCAGCCATTAGCGACGCCGCGCTCCTGACTGGGAATCCAGGAAGCAACGAAGCGGTTCGACGCGGGGTAAACCACGGCCTCGCCAGCTCCGAGAACGAAACGGATTGCAACAAAGGTGATGAGAACACTGCCTATCTGCGCAGGTATAGCGGCGGTAAGCGCGGTAAAAATGCCCCACCAAACCACACCGAGCGCGAGGACACGTCGAGGTCCAATGCGGTCGGCCAGCCTGCCACCCAAGGGCTGGAACAACGCATATCCCCATAGCAAGGCGCTGAAGATCGTACCGAGCTGCACATTGCTGAGGTGATAGGCGGCGGCAATCGAACTTCCAGCGATTGAGATGTTCACTCGATCGAGGAACGCCACCGCGCTCAGAATGAACAGCAGAAAAATCAGAACCCAGCGCATGTGGCTCGTAGCAGGGCGTGTCATCTGTGTGCCAGTTGAATACCTCACATCCACTCAGGCCGCATGCTCACGAAACAGGCGCACGAGTCGCGCAGCAACGATCCGGTGCTCGCCGGTTTGCAGCATGAAAGAGTTCATGGAGAGTCCTGGCTTGCCTTCGCCGCCACCGATGACAATGGAAGGCTTGGACTCCCGCAACTGCTGCGACGCCTCTTTAACCGTGAGTGGAATATGCCCTTCATCCCACGTGATCTGCATGTGAGGAACATGGTTCGCGATATCT
>QIAA01000145.1 GCA_003224905.1 Acidobacteriota bacterium | reverse complement strand
GTTGGGAATCGGCGAAGCAATTCACCGGCCCAAGGCAAACTGATATTCTCCACTGGGTGTGCGGAAATACGAGGAGCAATGCACAAAGTATCAAGCGCTGACCAGGAACAATTGATTCAACTCTGGCAGAGCGCGAAGAATCGGCTGCAGTATCTGACACAAAATGACCTGGTACTGATCGCCGATAAAGCCAAGCAATTGACATTCAAGAAAGGCGAAAGACTTGTCGAGCAGGGAAAGCAAGCAAAGGTCCTGTATCTGTTAGGAACTGGCAAAGTCAGCGTGGTCGTGTCCGGAACACAAATCGCCCAGATCGGCCCCGGAGAGACTTGTGGGGAGATGGGATTCCTGGAAGACAGTGTCGCCAGCGCAACCGCGACCGCCGAGCAGGAGGTCAAGGCCTATGCAATCGAGTGGCCGGCTCTGCATGATCTTTTCGAACTATTCCCGCATTTGGCATCGCGCTTCTATCGCTCCCTTGCGCTGAACTTATCGAGGAGATTGCGGGAACAGATTGTTTCAAAGCAGAGCGGAAAGAAAACGCCGTGACACCGGAATTCTGGGAGCTTGCACTTCATGCCAGCGGCACATGCGATCCGTGCTGAAAATGGTATTGCAGGATCTTTGCCGCTAACGCGGGGCTGACGTCGCCTTTCACGGTGCGCACCACCTCACCGCGACATATCACCTCGGCCTGTGACAATCCAGCAATCTCAGGCGGCAGAACGAGATTGATCTCGAGCTGCGCGCTGGGCGCGATCGTCTCGTCCGCTCGAAACAACATACCCGAACGGCTGATATTTTCTGTCAGGCCTTCATGCCAGTCGGGTTCTCCGAGGAGCCGGTATTTCAAAGGCAAGTGAAGATTGAAGCGTTGGGCGCGGAAAGCAGAAGAGACCTTCTCTCGGCGTCCAACCGGAATTTCGCGAGCTAAACGAGCAGACATGGGGACCTCCAGGGAAAGTGGTTTGTCCAACACCTCCCGCACCTTGGTCTTCAGTGCGGATAGGGTAAAGGGCTTCTGGAGGAGGATCACGCCTTCCTCCAGCGTGCCGTTATGGCCGATGGCATTTTCGGTATAGCCCGACATGTAGATCACCCTGATATCAGGCCGTCGAGACAGAATCTGGTTAGCCAGTTCGCGCCCATTCATCCCCGGCATGATGACGTCCGTCAGCAGGAGATGAAGCGGCGCCTTGTAATCGAACGCGAGTTGCATCGCACCTGCGCCATCTGCCGCCTCGATCACGTTGTATCCCTGCTTCTGCAAAGCGTGGCGCGTTAGACGGCGCAAATTGGGTTCGTCCTCCACCAGAAGAATCGTTTCGTGACCGCGTTCCGAGGTGGTTGCCGCAGCTGCAGGCTGGGCGGCCGCGATCGCGCCCGGAGCGTTTACCCGCGGCAGATAGATCTTGAATGCGGTTCCCTTGTTGGGCTCGCTGTACACCCACAAATGACCATCGCTCTGTTTGATGATTCCGTACACGGTCGAGAGTCCCAGCCCAGTACCCTTTGGTCCCTTGGTAGTGAAGAACGGATCGAAGATATGCATTTGCGTCTCGGCGTCCATACCCACGCCGGTATCGCTGATCGCCAGCATGACGTACTCACCGGGCCTAACCGGCGCGTGATAGCGCGCATAGTCCTGATCGAGCGTGACGTTCTCAGTTTCGATTGTCAGTTTGCCGCCGTGAGGCATGGCGTCGCGGGCGTTTACAGCCAGGTTCATGATGACTTGCTCGATTTGCCCCGGATCCGCTTTCACCGCGCCCAGATCACCGCCCGGAACCATGATCAGATCAATGTCCTCGCCAATGACTCGCTTCAGCATTTTCAGACTTTCACTGACGACCAGGTTGAGATCGATCACCTTGGGAGCGAGCATCTGCTTACGGCTGAAAGCCAGCAGTTGGCGGGTGAGCGAAGTGGCCCGTTCCGCAGCTTTTCCAATTTCCTGCGTGGGAGCGCGTAGAGCTGGATCGGAGCCCACGCGATCCAGCAGGAGCTCCGAGTACCCGGAGATGACCATCAGCAGATTGTTGAAATCGTGTGCGATTCCGCCTGCGAGGCGGCCCACAGCTTCCATCTTCTGAGCCTGGCGGAATTGCTGCTCAAGCGCCCGGTGCTCGGTAATGTCCTCGGCAAAGAGTTCGTAGAAGATATTGTCAGCCTCACCCCGAAACGCACGGCCTGATAACCGACTGACAATCGGCTTACCATCTTTCCGCAGCCACTCCGCGGTCAAGCCGGTAAATTTCTGCCGCGCGCGCAGGTTGTCCGCCAACACGAACCACTGTTGCGTGTCGGCATACAAGTTGGCCAGATTCGAGTTGACCAGTTCCGCACCGGATGAGTACCCAAGCATATGGACCAGCGCGGGATTTACATCAAGCAGAATTCCCACCGAATCACAACGGAAGACGCCATGGGGAGCGTTGGTCACCAGAGACCGGAAATTCATCTCCGAGCGGCGCAGTCCTTCCTGGGCCGAGCGCAATGCGGCGTTAAACGAGCAAATGAGCAAGGCAAGGACAATGAAGAGCGTCAGATGGATGACGGCCTTCTGGTAATCAGCCGGGGAATGCTGGCCCGCCAGAGAGAAATATGCGCTTACGGTGAGGGCGAAGGCGGTCGCTACGAGGCCCGGCTTCCAACCTCCGTACCAGGCGCTGACCATGATCGCGACCGAAAAAACCACGAGCCGGCTTTCCACCACGTCAGAGAGGAGGAATCCGGGGATCAGGGCGAGAATGATGCTGAGGACGGCGACTCCATAGCGCAGGATCGGGGCCCGGGCAGGAGGAACGTAGAACCTGCGAAGAAGGGGGAGTTTCAATCGCATTAGAGAAATCTAATGTCGAGTAAGCATTACGCGCGAGTTACCTTGGTGCAGGCAGGGCACTGGCATTTGGACATCAGTAATTTCATGCAGGCGGCGCTTCAATCTAAAAACTTGCAATCAGCAGCACGAAACCTGCAAACTAGCGATTCTTCGTTCACAGCCGCATGAACATCGGCCTCTTCGGCGGGACGTTCGATCCAATCCATCTCGGGCATCTTGCCCTGGCGCGCTCGTCCATCGAACGCTTTCAGCTCGGGAAAATTTATTTTGTGCCCGCCAGCATGCCGCCGCACAAGCACCAGCCCGTCGCGACATTCTTCGATCGCTATGCCATGGTGGTGCTCGCTACCGCGGGGGAGAAGAAATTCATACCATCGCTGCTCGAGGCTCCGGCACAAGCGGCCAAGTCGCCAGTTAGGTCGAAGGGGCAAGAATCCGGCTATTCGGTGTCGGGTGTCAACTACAGCATTGATACGGTGCGCCGCTTGAAAAAATTATTGAAAGCAAGCGACCGCTTGTTTTTCCTGATCGGCATTGACGCATTCAGCGAGATCGCGACGTGGCACAAAGCTGAAGAATTGTTTCACGAATGCGAATTTATTGTGGCGAGCCGCCCGGGATATTCGCTGGCCGACGTTGCCAATGCACTACCGGAAAACTTGCGCCCCTCATCGGCCATTACCACACCGTTTTCCAGACAGCCGGCCAAAGGTGATCTGGTTCTGTCCGGCGTCAATGTGCACTTGCTCGAGAACGTTCACTCTCCAATTTCAGCAACTACAATACGGACAGCCGTGGCCGCAAGAAAGCCGCTGAAGAAATTTGTTGCTCCACAGGTGGAGGAGTACGTCAAGAAGGCGGGCTTGTATCTCAACGGCTAGACGCTCTGCCGATATGGCTGGTCGTCCGCCAGCGTTTTGGGCGTAATTCAGCCCTCGTTATCCACGCCCCGTACTCGGCTAGAATAAGAAGCGCCCGGATAGACCCCTGACCAACGGCCAATGACATAGAGACCAACGACGAATAATCAATGAAGAAGAATGATTTGCGGCGGCAGGTAAACGAAGCAATCGGCGCTTGCCAAGAGAAGAAAGCGGAAGAAATTAGCGTACTCGAACTGGAAAAGAATTCAGGAGCCTTCACCGACTACTTCGTCGTTTGCAGTGGAACCAATCCCCGTCAGATACAGGCCATATCGGACGAAGTAGAAGAACGGCTGGAGAAAGCTGGGTTGCGTCCAACTCATGTCGAAGGATATAAGCAGGCGGAGTGGGTGCTGCTGGATTACGTGGATTTTGTGGTCCACGTATTTTCCGAAAAGGCGCGTAAGTACTACGATCTGGAACGGCTCTGGAAGTCCGCCAAGCGGCTCGAACCTGCGGAACTGGGTACCAAACGTAAACAGCGCCGCGCAACGGCGCGCAATGCGAAAAAGAAGCTGGCATAGAAACGGGGTTTATTTTCTGCGCCAGCGCACACCCTCTTTGGTGTTCTCAACAATAATGCCGGCGGCTGTAAGCTCGGCGCGAATGCGATCGGAGACGTCGAACTTACGCGCCTTTCGGGCGGCTTCCATTGCGGCGATCTTGGCTTCGATAGCAGAATCTGAGAGGCGACCGGAATTGACGGCCTCAAGCAAGGCGGGACTGATATCTTTCTCGCGTCCGGTCGCTTTCGCCCACTCCAGAACGGCCTGCATTTTCGGCAAATCATCTTCCTTCATCACGGCAAAGATCTCGTCGAACTTGTCGACCGCAGCAAGTAACAGCGGCACATCTTCCTGCCTGATCTGCGCAACGTCGAAAGCAGCATTCGCCTTGCGGACCATTTCGAAGATGGCGGCGTGAGCCTGAGCAGTGTTGAGGTCATCTTCGAGCGCGGACTTGATACGCTCGCCGGTTTCACGCGCAAGCTGTGCAATGGCGTCGTTCGAGCCGGACGAAAACTTCTCCGACGTAAGACGCAGCCGGAAATTGCGCAGTTTTTCCAGATTGCTGGCTGCCTGATGCAGGCCGTCAAACGTGAAGTTGAGCTGGTTACGGTAGGGAACTGAAGTAAGCAGAAAACGAATCGCAGAAGGTCGGTGGCCCTTAAGAACCAGATCGCGCAGCGTGAAAAAGTTGCCCAGGCTCTTGGACATCTTCTGGCCCTCAACCAACAAAAACCGCGCGTGAAACCAGAAGCGGACAAACGGTTTTCCCGTCTGCGCCTCGGATTGGGCAATCTCATTTTCGTGGTGCGGAAAAATCAGGTCTTCGCCGCCCGCGTGCAGATCGAAGGTTTCCCCGAGTTCGCGCATTGACATTACCGAGCACTCGATGTGCCAGCCCGGCCGCCCTCGCCCAATGGAAGTCTCCCAGAACGCCTCGCCCGGCTTGGGTGCCTTCCATAAGGCGAAATCGCGAGCGTTGTCTTTTTCGTATTCGTCGACGTCCACTCGCGCTCCGTCTTCCATTCCGGAGAAGTCTTTCTTGGAGAGCTTGCCGTAACCGGGAAATTTTGCGATGCGAAAGTAGTAGGAACCATCCTCGGCTCGATACGCGAAATCCTTCTTCTCCAATTCGTGGACGAATCGAGCCATCTCGTCGATGTGGTCGGTGGCGCGCGCCAAAAGCGGAGTCTCAATGTTGAGCGCCGCGGCATCTTCGAGAAAAGCCTTTTCGTATTTTGCCGTGTATTCTTTAACACTCAACCCCTCGCGCGCGGAGTTGCGGATGATCTTGTCATCCACATCTGTGATGTTCATGACATGACGGAGCTTATACCCGCTCTGAAGCAGGAAGCGGCGAAGGATATCGACTGCAACAAAGGTTCGAAAATTCCCTATGTGGCCGTAATCGTAAACCGTCGGCCCGCAGGCGTACATGCGGACTTCGTTGTTCTCGAGAGGCTGGAACTCCTCCACCCTGGCCGACAGTGTGTTATAGAGCCGCAGCGCCATAGAAGACCGAATTGCAGACAGGAATCGTTCATTCTAGGAGGACGAAAGAAAGAGGGTCAAATAGGATCGGGGATAGGCACTCCCTGGCCAGCTCGCCTGCTTGCCACTCTGTTTCGTCCAAGTGCGGACGAGAAATCTCCAGGGGAAAGCTGCAGGAGACGAACTTACACCGTGCTCAAACCGAGGTAAAGTATCGCCCAGGTTAGCGCCAAAAATCGCACGAACCTGGGGCACCGGGCTCCGTACGCGATAGCCGTTCTCGACTTTAGTGGTAGTTGCGCCTGATCGGCGCCACCTCGAGTTTCAGGGACGCTTACGCTATGGCTGAAAGCCATAGCCTGATACGAATCTCTATGCCCGAACTGGCGCGTAGTTGGCAAGATTGTGAAGCTCTGACCTTGTGTCTTCCTCTTTAGCGCGTTGGGACTTCACTCGGGGCACTTGTCTTGGGGCGGGTGGGCGTTTTGAGGTGAGGTGCATTGCGGCTAAGATGCTGGGAAACTGCGTGGCGGGTGTAACGTTTGCACATCGAGGCCTTACCTGAAAAACGGTATTTTCAAGAAGCATTGCTCCGCTGGTATGGGTGTCATCGGCGCGACCTGCCCTGGCGGCGAGATCGGGATCCGTACAGGATTTGGGTCTCCGAAATCATGCTGCAACAGACGCGGGTGGTCGCCGTGCTGGGACATTACGAAGAGTTTCTCCAGCGCTTTCCCACAGTGCACAAGCTGGCGGCGGCGCGGGAAGCTTCTGTGCTGGCGGCGTGGAGCGGCCTGGGGTATTACAGGCGCGCTCGCGATATGCATGCGGCGGCGAAGATAATCGTCCGGTGCGGAGGCAAATTTCCTTCGAATGCAGCAGAGTGGCTTTTGCTTCCGGGCATCGGGCGCTACACGGCGGCCGCGATCGCCAGCATTGCGTCAGGGGAAGCTGTGGCGGTGGTGGACGGCAATGTGAAGCGGGTGCTGAGCAGGGTATTGGGGGAGGATTTAGCCGAGGGGGAATTGTGGCGAGCCGCCGAGGCGTTGTTGAGCCAGGAGCAGCCGGCCGACTTCAATCAGGCACTGATGGAACTGGGGGCGACGGTTTGTCTGCCGGAACGTGCGCTGTGTCACGCCTGCCCGGTCATTCAGCTCTGTGCGACCAGGGGATGTCTGAAGAACTCGCGGTCGCAAGCTCCCCAGCACAAGCGCGAAATCGGTTACGCCCTGGGCCGCAAGAATGGGTCGGTGTTTCTGACACAGCGGCCCAAAGAAGCGTCGTTGATGCCGGGGATGTGGGAGCTCCCGGAATTCCAGAGCACGGAGAAGACGGCTTTAATTACGCTGCGGCACTCGATTACCGTGACCACTTATCTCGTGCGCGTGCATCAGGCGACTCCTAAGAAAAGGACACCAGGGCAGTGGGTACACCGAAGCCGCATTACTCGGCTTCCATTGACCGGGTTAACGCAAAAAATCCTGCGCGCCGCGAAAATCATCTAAAAGACAGGATCTAATAATGAATCAAGGCAACATTTGCGTCCCTCAGCGGCTGAAGCCGCGCGTATTCTGTGGCCCGAGTCGGCACGGCTGGAAGCCGTGCCCTACCCAAAGGCAATTATGAAATGACCGCTAGTTTCTGGAGATATTCATGCCTGCTTTGAACATCGGTACATCCGGCCCGGATTTCAAGTTGCAGACCATAGACGGCAAGCCGTTTGCGTTGCGGGATAGCCTGGAGCGTGGACCCGTGGTGTTGGCATTCTTTAAGATTTCCTGCCCTATCTGCCAGTATGCGTTTCCATTTCTTGAGCGTATTCACCAGGCATACCGAAACAAGAATGTAGCAGTTATCGGGGTGTCGCAGAACGGGGCGAAGGATACCGCGTCCTTCATGAGAGAGTATGACCTGACCTTCCCCGTACTGCTCGACGATACTCGGACCTATCCTGTCTCGAACGCATACGGGCTCACCAATGTGCCTTCGGTCTTCTGGATCGGGCAGGATAGTGAAATCGAAGTCTCCAGCGTGGGCTGGGTCAAGAAAGACATCGAAGAAATCAATAGGCGCGCAGCAGAGGCGAGCGGTAATTCTGCTTCTGCGATTTTTCACCCCCGCGAGCAGGTTGCCGATTTCCGCGCCGGTTGAAGCTCGAAAAACTAGTCCGCGGTCGCGGGCACAACTTTCCACGACACAATGATAGTGGGCTACTTTGAAACAAGCTGAAGGAATTCTGGCTTTACATAGATTTTCTCGCCGGGGTTTCCGGTTACCGATCCAATAGGCAGCTCCAAGGTCCCTTCATCAGTTAGTGCCGTTACAGTGAACTCGCGCCCAAGGCACCTTTGAAAAGTGGCTTTGGTTGGAAAATGTGGGTAGTCCTCCAAGCCTTCAGGAAGCCCAACTAGTCGTACCTTGTCACCAAGCTTCATTTACGCCGCTCTTTCCTGCCCATCTACTAGTGCGTTCCACATTGTATTTACCTTACAATAAGCGATTTCGTTGCATCCTAAATTCCAGGAGCCTTTTTCGGATGAAGAAAATTGCGGCAATCGTCTCTATCATTCTCATGATCTCCGCCGTGTTGGCGTATAGCGCAGGGAAGAGGCCGCGGGATTCCATGGCTTCGGCCCATCTGCCCGGCGCCGCCATTGCCGCCATGCAAAAAATCGATCCGGAGCGCATCCGGGCACATGTGCGCTTCCTTGCCAGCGATTTCCTGGAGGGGCGCGGGACGGGGCAGCGCGGCGGAGATCTTGCCGCGGAATATATTGCGACTCAATTTGCGCTGGAAGGACTAAGGCCCGCGGGCGATAGCGGCACCTACATGCAGAAGGTACCTATGGTGGGCGTAACCACCGCGCCTGAGACGACTTTCTCGCTGGCTCCATCCAATGGCGCCGGCAGGGACTTGAAGCTGCTGACTGACTATGTCGGCTACAACGAAACGCAGCAAGCCAGTTCGCAGGTGGATGCCAAGATCGTCTTTGTGGGGTATGGGATCGAGGCTCCGGAATTCAAGTGGGACGATTACAAGGGCACCGATGTAAAAGGCAAAGTCCTACTGATGTTGGTGAATGAACCGCCTTCGGATGACGATAATTTTTTCAAAGGGCGAGCTCTCACCTATTACGGCCGGTGGACCTACAAGTACGAGCAGGCAGCACGAAAAGGAGCAGCCGGCGCGATGCTGATCCACAAGACGGACATGGCGAGCTATCCCTGGGAGGTGGTACGGAATTCGAATTCAGGAGAGAAGTCGTACTTGAAACTCGAGGGCACACCGAAGCTGCAAATCGCCTCGTGGATTCACCTGGATGTAGCGAAGGCGCTCGCGGCAATGGCAAGCAACGACCTGGACAAAATGATGATGGACGCGCGCTCGCGAGATTTTCGTCCGGTTGAGTTGCCGGTGAGTTTGAAGGCTCACATGGTCAGCAAGATTCGGCCCTTCCAATCCAATAATGTGATTGGCATGGTGGCCGGCTCCGATCCTAAGCTGAAAGATGAAGCAGTAATGTTCACCGCACATTACGATCACCTGGGAATCCGGCCGGAGATGCCGGGCGACAATATCTATAACGGAGCCAACGACAACGCCACTGGCTGCGGCGTTCTAATGGAGATCGCTCACGCCTATGCCATGTCGACGCAGAAGCCGCGCCGCTCGATTTTCTTCGCCTCGGTAACGGGGGAGGAGCAAGGGCTGCTCGGCTCCGAATATTTGGGTAAGCATCCGCCGATTCCCGCGGGCAAAATCGCCCTTGATTTGAATTACGATGATATTCCGCCGCTTGGCGCGCCTGAAGAGGTAGAGGTTGCGGGATCAGAGCGAACGACGTTCTATCCCGTGGTTCAGGCTATGGCGGAGGAATTCCGGCTGACGATCCGTCCTGATGCGCGGCCTGAGGCAGGACATTTTTACCGTTCCGATCATTTCAGTCTCTCGCGCGTGGGCATCCCGGCGTTTTCCATCAATGAGGGAGTCAAGTACAAGGGCCATGATGCCGCCTGGGGCATCCAGCAGGCAGATGAATACACGGCCAAACACTACCATCAGCCCAGCGATGAATATCATCCGGACATGGACTTTACTGGCGATGCCGCCATGGCCCGTTTCGGGTTTGCGCTCGCATGGGAGGCGGCCAACGCGCAGACGATGGTCAGTTGGGTAAAAGGGGACGAATTTGAGCACGGCCGGTTACCGCGGCAGTTACACTAGGTACTTTTCGTCTTGAGGTGAATCAGATATAACTAAGGTCCCCCGTTTTGCCTATGAGAAGCAGCCTGTCTGGGGTGGTATTTCTGCTTTATATGTCGGCTCTGGCTAGTGGCCAGAATAGCGCCTCCTTCGGACCAACCGGGGGGAATTCGGCCGTATTGTCCCCGGACACAAGGGACACAAATACGGCGCCCGCGACTCCTGACAACACTATCTCGACGCTGATCGCGCCTGTGACTCTTCCTCGAATGGCTGCCGATTTTGCGCTCCAGACCTACGAGCGCCGCTCACAGCTGCAGGCGGCGCAGCTGGCTGCCTATTCCGCCACTACCGTTATTCACGCGGAATTGCCCGGCACCTCACAGCAGGGCGAATACGAACTGCGCAGGCATTACGCGGCTCCTCGGACGTTAGAGTTCAAGCCTCTTCATTTCACCGGCGACGGTTTCGTGAAGAACAATGTGATCACCAGACTGCTGCAGTCCGAAGTCGATCACCTGCAGAAGGACGATTCATCCGAAACTGCGATCACACCGGCAAACTACAAATTCTCCTTCAAAGGAACTGTCGAGCTGAACGACCGCCTGGTGCACGTCTATCAGACGAAGCCCCGGAAAAAGCGCGTGGGACTTTTCAAAGGCCGTATTTTCCTGGACGCGTACACCGGCGCTCTGGTCCGGGCAGAGGGAAGCGTCGTCAAATCGCCGTCGTTCTTCGTTAAGAAGATTGAGTTCATGCAGGACTACGTGGACTACGGCATGTTTACATTTTCCGCGCACATGCACTCAGACGCGCGCACGCGCGTGCTCGGGCGCGTGATCGTAGATATTTATCAGCGTGACTATCAGCCGGTTTCAGCCGCTACGCAGACTGCCCACCTGGGCGCGCACTGAACCCGCAACCGTTCGTTACTCCTTCCAGCGTTCCATTCGACATCTCCTCTAAATAGAGGTGTAATTCAAAACGCGTGCATCCTGCTCTAGAGGTTGTTTCTCACCGGCAGTGGCCAGTGCCATCCGGGCCGTGGATCATGACGCAGACCTGGAATGATCTGCTGTTTGCGCACTGGCCGATTGAGGCGGATGCATTGCGTCCGCTGGTTCCAACCCAGCTTGCGTTGGACACCTTCGACCGGCACTGCTGGATCGCGATTACGCCTTTTTACATGAGCAATGTTCGCGCCCATGGCATTCCTGCTTTGCCTGGGCTCTCGCGCTTTCCAGAGTTAAACGTGCGCACGTATGTCACTGTGGAGGACAAGCCGGGCGTGTATTTCTTCAGTCTGGATGCAGGCAATCTGCGGGCAGTGTGGGCGGCGCGAAAGTTCTATCGGCTGCCTTACTTTCATGCCCGGATGTTAGTTTCGGGTGATGAGCACGGCATGACCTACGATTCACGCCGATATCACAGCAATGCAGAGTTGCGAGCTCGGTATACCGCGACCGGCCCGGTCCAACTAAGGCAACCTGGCACTTTGGAACACTGGCTCACGGAACGCTATTGTCTTTACACTGTCGCGAAGGGAAATGTATATCGCGCCGAAATTCACCATGAGCAATGGCCCCTGCAAGATGCCGAAGCAGAAATCGAGAGCAACACAATGGCTTCCGCAGCGAGCATCCAACTGCCAGACACCAAACCGCTACTTCACGTCGCCAAGAAACTGGAAGTGCTCGTCTGGTCACTCAAGCAATTAGCATTTGGCAATTAGCACTTAGCCATTTAGCACTTGCGGGTGGGGATCGCACAGCGAGCTAAGTGCTGAATGCCACCTGCAGCAGCAACTCTCGAGTTTTGTTGCGAGCAGCCCTGCCTTTCCATATCCTGCCCTTGAATGCACGGACCAGAGCAGTTCCTGGTAGAGCTTTTCGCGATCTTCGTGGCGGCTAAGGTTCTGGGTGAAGTGTTTGAACGCCTTAGGTTGCCCGGAGTTTTAGGTGAAATTCTGGCCGGAGTGGGACTCGGTCCTTACGCGCTGAACTGGATCGCGCCCAGCGACACGATCTACTCTGTTGCGGAAGTAGGCGCGATTTTCGTGCTGTTCAGCGCCGGTCTGGAGACGAGTCCGCAAGCACTGATTCGAGTCGGCCGCAAGTCGCTGCTGGTGGCCGTGGCAGGAGTCGTCGCGCCCTTCATTCTCGGCTTCGCCTACATGAAGATTCGCGGCGATGCCACTACTGAAGCTGTTTTCGTAGGCGCGGCAATGGTGGCTACAAGCGTGGGAATTACTGCCCGCGTGCTGGCCGACATGCATGTGCTGGCTACGCGCACTGCCCAGATCATTCTTGGAGCGGCGGTTTTTGACGACATTCTGGGGATGATCCTGCTCGCCGTTGTTGCCGGAATCGCGTCCCCCGGCGGTTTGCACTGGCTGCACCTCGGCATTCTCATCGGCGAGGCGGCGGCATTTGCGTTGTTCATGATCTTCGTTGCTCCCCATATTGTGCGGCGGATGCAGCCGCGCATGGAGCAACTCTCCAGCCAGAATGCCTCCGTGATCGTGGCGCTAGCGATCTGTTTGTTGCTCTCCTGGCTGGCAGCGAAGATCGGTATGGCTGCAATTATTGGCGCCTTCTTTGCCGGACTGGTTTTTGCGGACTATGCTCCCGAATGGAACCTGCTGCCCCGGGTCTCGGGAATTACGGAGTTCCTCGCGCCTTACTTCTTTTTCGCTATCGGTGCGCGACTCAACCTGCAATTGTTCAATGAGAACCTGGTGACCACCGCAATCTTCATTTCGTTGCTGGCGATTGTTTCCAAGGTCATCGGTTGCGGCCTGCCGCTCTTCAAGGAAGGCTGGCCAGTCGTCCTTCAGGTTGGTGTAGGAATGATGCCTCGCGGCGAAGTGGCACTGATCGTGGCGCTGGTAGGATTGCAGTCCCAAATCGTAACGCAATCGACCTAT
>QIAA01000144.1 GCA_003224905.1 Acidobacteriota bacterium | reverse complement strand
CTCGCAGTTGTGGCTAGAAATCGCGAAAAGTTGGATTCGCTGGTTTCGGAAATCACCGCCAGCGGTGGAAACGCTGCGGCATTCCTCATGGACGTCGCGGACGAGCAGCAGATCAAGTCCGGGTTCAAGGAAGTTCTTGCGCGGCTCGGCAGGATCGACATCCTGGTAAATAATGCCGGCATCATCCGCGATCAACTGGTGATGCGCATGAAACGCGCCGACTGGGATGCTGTGTTGAGCACAAATCTGACATCGGCCTATCTCTGCATTCAGCAGGCGATCGGCTCCATGCTCAAGCAGCGCTGGGGACGCATTATCAACATCACTTCTGTTTTTGGGCAGATCGGGCAGGCCGGGCAGGCGAATTATGCCTCTTCAAAAGCCGGGCTGATCGGGTTGACCATGGCGATTGCGCGGGAGGTTGCGTCCAGGAACATTACTTGTAACGCGGTGGCTCCCGGGTTCATCGAAACCGCTATGACCGCG
>QIAA01000237.1 GCA_003224905.1 Acidobacteriota bacterium | reverse complement strand
AGGCAAAAGGTCGAACAAGCACGCAAGGCTTTGGACGAGCAATACAATCTCATCTTCAGAATGCTGTGAGTGATCGTTCGCATGTGCATCATGCTCTAGCGCAGCCGGCGGTCGCCGACCTAAAGCGGAAGTCCGTGGTGGGAGGTATCGCCGCCGTCTCCGCGCAGGGTGCCAAATTTGTCGTGCAGACGGCAACGGTGATGGTGTTGGCGCGATTGCTGTCACCGGAGGACTTTGGATTGCAAGGAATGGTGGTCATGGTGACCGGTTTCGTCACACTTTTTAACTTCCCAATTAACGCAGCGAAATGGTTCATTTCTAATGAAGCTGGCCGTAACACACGGCGGCAGAGCGCCCTGGCTACACCTCCACGACTAGTTATGAGACGGGTTCTACCGCCAAGCTGGCTTGGAGACCAACAGAGATACAGACCATGATTTATACATATTCACTTCCAGATTCAGTTTCATTCACGGGAAAAGGCCTCGTGGGATATAATTTTGGCCCATTAAAACAAAAGGATTTGGAGATTTTCTACGTCGAGTCTGAAAAGGGTCACGACTTTTTCATGATCAGTAGGAAAATCACTCGTACCTACTACATACTCTCCGGAAGCGGCTACTTCACCATAGCCAATGAGAGATATGACGTGCATGCGGGGATGCTGGTCGAGGTCCCTCCCAAGGTGGAATATTGCTACTCCGGAAAAATGACAATGATCGGAATTTCGAAGCCCCGCTGGTTTAGCGGAAACGATACACCTACCAAATGGAATCCGGATGTAGTTAGTTGGGGAGGGACTCTTGTTGAGGAACGACAACCTTGGGTGACGCGGCTGATCAAGGCGAGGATTTTAGGCAAGTCTCCGCTCAACGCCTATCTTCGCTATAATCAGGCGTTATGGAGACGTCTTCCTTCCTCCTTTGCCGCTTTTCGCCCAATACGCTGGTACGGCAACTTCCTGAATGCGCTTGCGCGGATCCAGGGTTCTCGGTCGCAGGCTCACAGCACGTTCTTTCTTCGAAATCGACCCGAGCTCGAGCTGATCCGCCGTATCGTGGATAGGAGACCTAAAGGCGACACATTGAGGGTGGCAGTCCTGGGTTGCAGTACGGGTGCTGAGGCCTACTCTGTGGCGTGGAGAATTCGATCTGCGCGACCTGACTTGGCGCTTGTTCTGACCGGGGTGGATATGTCGCCGCAAGCCGTGGCATTTGCGAAGGGCGGAGCGTATTCTCTAACCCACCCGGAAGTGGCTTGCACAAAGGTTTGTGAGCGGATGACTCCCGTTGAGATGGAGGAGTTTTTTCACAGAAACGGAGATGTGGTGACAGTAAAACCGTGGATCAAAGAAGGGATCAATTGGCGTGTCGGAGATATCGCAGAACCGGAAATCATTGACTCCATTGGGCGCCAGGACATCGTGGTGGCCAGCAATTTCCTTTGTCATATGGTTCGGCCAGAGGCCGAGTGGTGTTTGCGTAACATTGCTCGGCTGGTGAGTGGGGGTGGATATCTTTTCGTCTCTGGAATTGACCTGGATATCCGGACAAAGGCAGCATGTGATTTGGGATGGGAGCCGGTTACGGAACTGATCGAGGAGATTCATGAAGGAGACCCTTGTATGACCAGCTACTGGCCATTTGATTATGCGGGCTTAGAGCCTCTGAACAAGGGAAGGCCGGATTGGAAAATCCGCTATGCGGCGGCTTTTCAGTTGCCGCCCAATGCGACAGTATCGCCAATCCAGCCTGAAAATCAACATGCGGTAGCAACCGCTAGACCGTAGAGGGTAGATGAAGGATCTCAAGGAAAAAACGATTCATGGAGGGCTTGCACGATTAGCGGCGCAAGCGGCAAATTTCGTTCTTCGCCTGGGTTCTCTCACGGTCTTGGCTCGGCTCCTGGGACCTAAGGAGTTCGGACTGGTCGGCATGGTTACAGCGTTCACCGGTGTCCTGGATCTGTTCCGTGATTTTGGGCTATCCGCGGCAACCATTCAGCGCAAGAGGGTAACGGACGAGCAAATCTCAACGTTGTTTTGGGTCAATTTATTGGTTGGCGCGCTACTTGGGATCCTCGCTGTGGCCATGGCGCCGGCTATTGCAGCCTTTTACCACGAACCTTGCCTGGTTGCGGTAACGATGGTGCTGGGAGCTGGATTCCTTTTCAATGCGGCAGGGGTCCAGCACGCAGCGATCCTTCAGCGCGAGATGCGCTTTACTGCTTTGGCTGTGATCAACACCACCAGTTTGGTTGCGGGTATTGCGATCGCCATGCTCGGGGCTATAGCCGGTTATGGATATTGGGCCCTTGTCGCGATGACCGTTACTTCTCCAGTGATCGCGACCACTGGCTTCTGGATGGCCACAAGGTGGGTTCCGAAAATTCCGCAGAAGGGGACCGGAATTCATTCGATGATGCGTTTTGGCGGCATCTTGACTCTGAATAGTCTTCTATCCTACCTTGCATATAATCTGGACAAGGTTCTGCTGGGGCGCTTTTGGGGAGCCAATGCTCTGGGGATTTACGGAAGGGCGTACCAGCTTGTCAACATTCCTACAGCAAATCTGAATTCGGCAGCCGGCGAGGTGGTATTTTCGGCTCTGTCCCGACTCCAGGACGATCCTTGCCGCCTCAGACGCTACTTTCTCAAAGGCTACTCTCTCGTCCTGGCGATGACCCTTCCTGTCACCGTCGCGTGCATGCTTTTTGCCCATGATGTCATTCGTGTGCTCTTGGGGCCCAAGTGGAACGGTGCGGCGGACATTCTTCGCCTGCTGGCACCGACGATCTTGATCTTTGGCATTATCAATCCCATCGGATGGCTAATGACCTCGCTCGGGTTGGTCGTGCGAAGCTTAAAGGTTGCTCTCTGCTTCGCGCCCCTCATTACTGCCGGTTACCTTGTCGGAGTGCCTTACGGACCGAAAGGAGTGGCGCTCGCCTTTTCAGCGGTAATGGTGCTGTGCGCCATTCCACTTTCTGCGTTTTGTCTGCGCGGCACGCCCGTTTCCTTGCAAGACATTCTGCTTACGAGTGCGGGACCGCTGGCTTCGGCCATCGTGGCCGGAATGCTGGCGTTCGGGGTGCGGACGGCTTACGGCTATTTGCTGTCTCCTATCCCGCGGCTCGCACTGGAAACTAGCGTTTTTCTCGCCGCGTTTTCAATGATGCTCCTGTTCGTGGCAGGCCAAAAATCACTTTACCTAGACCTCCTTCGCGGCTTGATGAAGCGGTCTTCGTCAGGTGAAGAAGAGACTTTGGTTTCGGTTTAGCAGACGGAGCTGCTATTAGAAACGAGAGACAGGCAAGATGAGCAAAGCATAAAAAACCATC
>QIAA01000143.1 GCA_003224905.1 Acidobacteriota bacterium | reverse complement strand
TTATGTTCAGTCAAGGCCTTGACGGCCTGCAGCAAATCGCTGTCCGCCTTCGATTTCACCACGTATCCTCGCGCGCCGGCATTGAGCGCCTCTCGCAACATCTGCGGAGAGTCGTGCTGCGTGAGTATGAGAATTTCACTTTCCGGCGCACGCTCCCGAATCAAGCGGCATGCGTCCAGTCCGCTCATCTTGGGCATGCTAATGTCCAGCAGAATAATGTCCGGATTCAGGTACTGGGCTTTTTCGACGCCTTCGAGTCCATCTGCCGCTTCGTCGATGACTTCCCATTCTTGCTGAGTCGCCAACAGATGCCTTAGTCCACGTCTAACGACAGGATGGTCATCCACGATGAGGATGCGCGTCACCATAGCTGTTTAGCCTTAGGGCCTGGCTTTAATCAATGGTCGGGAGCCGCGCCCGCCGGTATCCCGCTGCCAAGCATCAGTTACCTAGTCTACAATCATATGACGAATAGCGAAGGCAATCACGCTGAAGAATACAGCAGGAGAGAGTTCGCCATAAGCACGGACCGTAGGCGGCTCGACTTGAATTTTGTTCACGGATTCTTGAAAAAATGCTACTGGGCCAAGGGTATTCCACGTGACGTGGTCGCACGCTCCATTGAGAATTCGTTGTGCTTCGGCGTTTATAGCGGGAGCAAGCAGATCGGCTTTGGTCGCGTCATCTCGGATTTTTCAACCTACGCGTATATAGGCGATGTTTTCATCGTTGACCCTTATCGTGGACGTGGTTTGGGAAAGTGGTTGATGGAATGCATCATGCAGCACCCTCTGCTACAAGGCCTGCGTCGCTGGAGTCTGATTACGCGAGACGCCCATGGCCTGTACGCACAATCTGGCTTTACTCCGCTGAAGTTTCCAAAGAATCATATGGAGTTTCATCGGCCGGATGTTTACGCGTGAGACCGTTGCGCATAGACAATATTTGAGGCAAACAAAGTTTATGAACATGTCCCGCCCCCTTTACGAAGTTGACCCTCAGGTCGCCATTGCTATCGATAACGAAGTTCGCCGTCAGCACGAGGGTTTGGAGCTGATTGCCTCCGAGAACTTTGTTAGTGAAGCTGTGCTGGAGGCGATGGGTTCGGTTTTCACGAATAAATATGCAGAGGGCTATCCCGGAAAGCGTTATTACGGAGGCTGCGAGTTCACCGATGTGGTGGAGGAACTCGCGCGTGAGCGCGCCAGGAAACTTTTCGCTGCGGAGCACGCTAACGTTCAACCTCATGCCGGCTCGCAAGCCAACATGGCAGCCTACGCTGCCGTCTTGCAGCCGGGCGACACGATTTTGGGCCTGAACCTGGCTCACGGCGGACATCTAACCCACGGCCATCACCTTAATTTCTCCGGTAAGATGTACCGCATTGTTCCCTACGGCGTCACCAGGGAAAACGAGACCATTGATTACGACGATCTGGCAAAGCTGGCGGAGAGGGAACACCCAAAGCTGATCATAGGAGGCGGAAGCGCTTATCCTCGAATCATCGACTTCGCGCGAATGCGCCAGATTGCAGACGCCGTTGGTGCGCTGTACCTGGTTGACATGGCCCATTTTGCGGGGCTAGTGGCCGGAGGCGTTCATCCCTCGCCGATACCGTACGCGCACATCGTAACATCCACCACGCACAAGACTTTGCGCGGACCTCGTGCTGGCATGATCTTAGGCAAACAGGAGTTCGCCGCACCGATTGACAAAGTGGTCTTTCCCGGAATGCAGGGTGGGCCGCTTGTCCACATCATTGCGGCCAAGGCAGTCTGCTTCCACGAAGCCATGCAACCCGAGTTCCGCGACTATGCGAGACAAATCGTAAACAACGCGAAGGTCTTGGCAGACACTCTCGTCGCGGAAGGATTTCGAATTATCTCAGGCGGCACAGACACGCACCTCATGTTGGTTGACGTATTCTCAAAAGGCATGCTCGGAAGCGAGGCAGAGAGAGCCTTAGGCGAAGCCGCAATCACAGTGAACAAAAATGCCATTCCCTTTGATACCAATCCGCCATTGAAACCGAGTGGTATTCGAATTGGCACTCCAGCGCTGACCACTCGGGGAATGAAAGAAGGCGAAATGCGGCAGGTCGGCCGTTGGATTTCTGAGGTACTGCACAACCGCACAGATGCCGCCGTGCTAAAAAGGATCCGCCACCAGGTGCTGGAACTCGCCGAAGGCTTTCCGCTCTATCCCGAGCGCAGGGCGAGGGCCCAAGCCGAAGCGCGCGTGTGAGTCATTTTGCCAAACTGCACCAGGCTGGCTTTTCAAAACTGACGAACTGGTAAATCAACCGCGAAAGTTTCTTTCCCCTGTGGTTAAATCTCTGCCGTGAAGATTGCCATCGACATCCGCCGCATGAACGAGTTCGGCGTGGGCACTTACACACGCAACATCGTTCGCGCGTTGGGCAGACTCGATCGCACAAATATTTTTTTTCTGCTCGGATCCAAGGACAAAGTGGCAGAGATGGGTGCCCTGCCGGCTAATTTCCAGGCTGTATCACTGACAGAGCAGGACACAAGCCTGAAGGGGTATCGCGACTGCCGCACTGTTCTCAAGCGCTTGCAGTGTGACCTGGTGCACATCCCTCATCTATTTTGGCTGCCGCGCACTCTGCCATGTCCATATGTCATGACGGTGCACGATGTGCTCGATCATATGTATCGCGCCCAGAACCATTCCGGGCTGCGACGTTCCCTGCACTTTCACCTTACACGCCGCGTGCTGAAAGGCGCGCAGCGGATCTTTGCCGTGTCCAGGTTTACGAAGACTGAAATTGAAAAACTGTTCGGCATTTCATCAGATCGCATCGAAGTTATCTACAACGCCATCGACGAGCGCTTCCTGCGCGGCCACTCAACGACAATCGACCGCCAGTTGCTTGCCGAGCGCTATCTCGTTACGCATCCTTTTCTGCTTTACGCGGGACGGATCAGCCCACACAAAAACATAGTCAGGATCATCGAAGCCTTCTCCGCCCTGAAAGCAGAACTAGACAAGGAAGGGAAATTCCCCGATCTGAAGCTGATCATCATCGGCGATGAACTTTCAAAGAATCCGGATTTGCGCCGCACAGTGATTCGCGCGGGAGTACAGAACGACGTGCGCTTTCTGGGATTCGTTCCCATCGAGGTGCTTCGCATCTTCTATGATGCCGCCAAAGTATTTATCTTTCCATCGTTGTATGAGGGATTTGGCTTGCCGCCATTGGAAGCTATGGCGCATGGAACTCCGGTTGTGACTTCCAATACATCGTCCCTTCCCGAGGTTGTAGGGAACGCCGCTGTGCTCGTAAATCCTGAAAACGTGTTTGACATCATGCGTGCTCTGCACCGGGTGTTGCTGGACCAGTCGCTTCGCGAGAAGCTGAAACTGCGCGGTTACGAGCAGGTTACGAAATTCTCCTGGGATGCCGCAGCGCGGCAGATTCTGGCAGTGTACGAGCGAACCACGGGAGCCGAACGAGCTTCGCCGCCCCGTGCCGAGGCTGAACCAGTGCCAAGGGCGGCAAATTCTTGATCAGGCGTCTTTCAGTAACGGCTGTCCGGGTGAACTCTGCCCCAGCCGCTGAAGCTTTTTTGCCATCCGATTGCGGTCGGCTTCCACAGTAGCAGCAGTGTGTCGAGCCCTCAACTTTGCGATTTTTTCCTTGCGTGTGCGGCGACGGCGTATTTCAGGCCGCCGGCTTGGCGCTGACATAGTTTCGATTTCTCCTTCTTTTAATCAAAATCATCGTGAGTGAGCAGGCGAGTCACAAGTTTACAACAGCAAGTTCGCACGCCGATGCGCTAGCAGTGCCGCATCGTTTAGCTGACCAGGAAAGCATGCGAACACAGCGCAGCACCGCCAGCAATGCCTGCATCCGCTCCGTAGCGAGCGCCTAGAAGTGGAATCTCCTGGCAGCGAGGATTAATACAACAACTGGGAAGGTCTTCGCGGATCTGCTCGAAGAACGGTCTCAGCATCGACGAGACTCCGCCGCCCATGATCATCACGTCCGGGTCCAGCAGGTCAACGATGTTACCTAGCCAAACGGTCAAAAGCTCGACGGTCTCCTGAAGGATCTCTTTCGCGAGCGCATCACCAGCGGCGTACGCCTGACCCACAATCTCACTTGTGACCTGGCCGATGTTTCCGCCGGCCAGGTGCAGAATCGTCGAGCCGCGGCTGTGATTATCGGCAACTTTCGCGCGGGATCTACGCGCGATTGCCGGACCCGCAGCCAAGGCCTCGATGCATCCTGGCTTACCGCAACCGCAGCGTGGGCCGCGATAATCGATACTCATGTGGCCGCCCTCGCCAGCGGCCCCTGTACGCCCGTGATAGATCTGCCCGTCGAAGACGATCCCAGTGCCGATACCGGTGCCGATAATCGTGAAGAACACGTTTTTATACCCGCGCCCCGCTCCCCACAGAGTCTCGGCCAGCGCCGCGGCGTTGGCATCGTTATCTACTTTTACAGGGACACGGTAAATTCTCGAAACTTCGGCTGCAAGCGGGTAGTTGCGCCAGCAGGGTAAATTTGGGGGATTGATGATCACTCCGCTCTTTGGGTCGAGAGGGCCAGGCGAGCAGATCCCAATTCCACTAACGGCAGTCTTCACATCGGAATTGTCCAGCACGGCACTAACCGCCGACAGCACTGCACCCAGCCCTTCCGCCGGTTTCCCCTTTGCCGACATCGGTATTTTGGTGTGTTGCCTAATCTCGCCGTTGTTATCGACCAGGCCCGCAGCCACTTTTGTGCCGCCAACATCCACACCGACTACGAATCCATCCTGCGATTGAGCCCTTCCAGTCTCTTCGGATTGCAATGTCTCGACAGGTGGCATGATCTACGTAGTTAAAGCTGGCCTCGATCCTTTCAATGCGTAATAGACAATGTACAAATAGCAGATCGCCGGCAGAAAGAACGCGTGGTGAATGCCGAAATGATCGGCGAAAATGCCCTGAATGACAGGAATAATCGCACCGCCAACGATGGCCATGATCAATAAGCCGGAGCCATCGCCTGTCAGTGGACCTAATTTGGCAATGCCCAACGTGAAGATGCTCGGGAACATCACCGAGTTGAAGAATCCGACCAGGATGATGCTCCACATAGCCACATGGCCGAAGGTAAGCATTGAAATCGAAACAAGAATACACGCGGCAATCGCGGCGATCCCGAGCACAACTCCGGTGCGGACCTTCTGCAAGATTGCCGACCCAATGAAGCGCCCCACCATGGCGCCTCCCCAGTAATACGAAACGTAACGCGCGGCTACGACTTCCGGAATATTTCCGATGTAGGACTGGGTGAAATAATTAATCAGAAAACTCCCAATCGAAACCTCGGCTCCCACATAAACAAAAATCGCAACCATTCCAAGCACGAGATGGCGGTACTTCCATATGCTCTGGTGTTGGCCGGTTTCCCCGTGGCGCTCAGCCTCCGGCATGGGAGGCAGTTTGAAAATGGCGATCACTACTCCAAGTGCAATGAGCGCTAATCCGATAATCAGGTATGGAGTCTTGACCGAAGATGCTTCCTGAATGCGATACGAGTGCAGGGCATCAGCCGACATCTGCCGCACTGTCTCGATATTCTGGCGCGTGGCATTCAAAATCAGCCTGCCACCCAGATATGGGCCAATGGTAGTGCCGAGCGAATTGAACGCCTGCGACAAATTCAAGCGGCTGGAAGCCGTCTCAGGCGGCCCGAGCACGGCGACATACGGATTCGCCGCGACTTGCAGGGCCGTAATTCCGCCGGCAAGCACCATCAGTGCGCCGAGAAATAACGGATACGACGGCACACTGGCGGCCGGTATAAACAACAGCGCGCCAACTCCCATGGTCACAACGCCAATGACCATCGTCTTCTTGTAGCCGAGCCAATCGATGAGCTTTGCCGAAGGAATCGAAAAGATGAAATACGCCGAGAAGAATGCGAACTGAATGAGCATGACTTTGGCGTAGTCCAGATCGAAAATCGCTTTCAAGTGGGGCACCAGAACATCATTCAGAACGGTGACAAAACCCCACATGAAGAACAGTGATGTGACCACCGTCAGCGCGCTTTTGGAAGTCGCATGCGGCGCAGCTACGGTGGCACTGGTGGTCCTGGCGTTTACGATTGCCATGCCATTGAGGTCAGTTGAGGCACATAACCGGCTGCTAGTGTAAGGTCCTCAATTGCAAGCATCATACCATCGCACATCTGGAGCATAGATGGATGGTATCTCTCCGTGTTAGTAATACTGGCCGAATAATATTGACTGTGGTTCCCTTCAGTAGGAGAATTCGGCGTACTTCCCCGTAGCAACGCACTCACTGCGGACCGGCGATAGCGGTGGTCCCGTAGATGAGTGCACCGTCCTTCAGGTCGGCTGTAGATCTCCGGAGTGTGGTCTATAGGAAGCGACGGTAAGCCGTATGCTGGACGCTATTTCAGTCCGCTCACCAGCACGGGAGCCGATCTCTCGCGCAACTCCCGCTCGAACGAAGCATTGGAGACAACCATGGCAAGTTTCTACGAAGACGTGATCAAGAACGACCCGCGCATTGACAGTGTAAAGCGGGTCAGTGATATGGCGCTGCTCGAGCCGGTTACTCGTGCAGCAATAAGCAACATCGTGGCAGATGCTAAAGCTCTTGGCATTGACTTAATGGTATTCGAGACGTATCGCAGCCAGGCTCGGCAGCAGGAACTTTTCAATCAAGGCGCATCAAAGCTGCGGGTTGTGGGAGTGCACCATTTTGGTTTGGCCTGCGATCTGGTCAAAGCGATTGCGGAGGCCCGCGTTAGTCCAATGCCCTGAACGGTGATGCCGTTATCGGTGCCGCCATCCACCATCCAGGCATAAGCACGGTTGGGCACGCCGCTGTTCGTGTGCACACCTCCATTGTCGGAAGCAGCACAGGAATAATTGGGATCGTCGGTAGAGTGCGGGTCGCCGAAGACGCTGGGGTCATACATGTTGCGAAGCCCGCCCGGAGCGATGCCTTCGCCAATCTGCCAACGACTGTCGGGCTCGTTCTCGGACGCGTTCAGCAGGTCAATCGTCTCTCCGAAGATGTCTGAGAAGCTCTCATTCAATGCTCCCGGCTGATACGCGTAGACAAGCTTGGAACTAAACTCCGTGACGCCATGCGAGATCTCGTGCCCGGCAACATCGTCGTGCGGGAAAAGCGTGCAGTACGTCATCACACTGCCGTTCCAGAAGGCGTTGGGACAGATGGTGCTGAAATAGTGTACGTAAGACTTCAGCGTCAGGCCCTTGTTGTCCACGCTGTCGCGGCGGAAACCGTTCCAGTAGAAATTATAAGTGTCGCCAGCGTAGGTGTAGGCGTTGTCGCAGTCGGGTTCGTTGGAGGACGGGTCGCCTTCAAAGCGACAGCGGATGGTGAGCCGTCTTGCCGTCTTTGGCTGTGTCTTGCCGTCTGCAATCGGGGTCGCTTTGACTAATGGTGCGCTCGCCTTCCTGGTAGGGTTAAGCTACTTCAGCATTATCTCCTGGAGGAGTTCTGAGCTCACCACCTCACGTATTTCCTGACGCTTCTCAGCAAGCTGTTGCGCCTGCTGTTTGCCCCCCATAATCTTGTCCCGTGCGGCCTCACCTTTTGCGGTCAAACCGTCCATCGCCGCGTGATTTTTGTATTCCACAGCGAGAGCAATGTCCCAGTCCTGTGGACTGCTGTTTGTCTCCTTCAGAAAGACCTTGTAGTCGACGATCACTCCGGTACGTTTTTCCTCCTCGAGCAATGGCTTGGTAGCCTGACGCAAGCTGGTTAAATATGCATCCATTTGGGCAGGTTTTACTTTGACCAGAGTTACTCGCCAAACGGGTCCCTCGGTATAGTGCTCTTGCGTTACTGCCGCAGTTGCGCAAAGCAAAAAGCACGCGAATACCCAACGCATTTTGGTCATGCAAATTCTCCTGAATCTGAAATTTGACTGCACAGGGGCGGGGCAATCATACGTGCATCCGGGAGGATTTAAAACCCGCTGCCCCTTAACAGGAAGGCACACCTATCGGCAGACACGAAGCTGTCCAACTGCGTGTCGGAGCGTGGTCAGTTCGGCGCTGTGGGCGTCTTTGGTGAGCGAAGCTTGGCGCTGTAAGCGCCGCTGGTAGCATTCGCCTTTTCAGCGTTGTTGTATTCCCAAGCCGCCTGCTCGATCAGCCCTTGCTTGGCGAGCGCCCGGGCAAGGCCATTCTGGGCTACAACGGACTGCGGATCAATCTTGATTGCGTCCTGATATTGAGAGGCCGCCTCAACGAAATTGCCTTCATCATAAAGAGCTTTGCCCAGGGACAAATAGGGTTCCAGCCGTTTGGGGTCAAGCTCTATGGTTTTGCGAAGCTCAGCGATGCCTTCGGCCCGGTGCGCTCTGCCCTGGCTCAGAAGTACCTCGCCCAGACGCTGATGCGCCAGCACAACCCACTTTTTACTATCGAATACCTTCGACTTCACCGCCAGTATCGCCGCGCGATACGCCTGGATCGCCTGGCGGAAATGGCCCTGCTTCTCAAGCACGAAGCCCAGCTCACAGTGGGCCATTCCGTAGTCGGGTTGGAGTCGAATGGCCTTTCGATAGGCGGAGGCAGCGGCAGCATACCTTCGTTGGTCTCGAAGTGTGTTGCCTACCCACTGATTGGCAACAAGTTCGGGATACCTTCTGTCAAGCTCTGAAGTACCGAGCCTTGCAACTTTGATAAATTCGAAAAGCGCCTGTGATAAATCGCCTTCGTGAACCATCGCCTTGGCCAGCTCCCGGTGAGCATCCTCGTAATTCGGCCGCAGATCCGCTGCCCTCCGGAACTGATCGGCGCTCCGTCGCCAGTCACCCTTCTTCTCAAAGAGCATTCCGAGATGCAGAAAAGCAAACGGGACAGAATCCGTGTTTACATTTTCATCTACCACACTCTGAAGTTGGGCGATGCCGGCGTCCAAGTCTCCGGCCTCTGCCAGCTGGACGCCTATATTGGCGAGAATCAACACGTCCCCCGGAGCACATTTGAGGGCTTTTCGATATTCCGTTAAGGCTTCATCGTGCTGGCGGGCGCGCGACAGAGCGACGCCCCTGTTCACGAGAGCAACGGCCGAGTTCCGATTCTGGCATTCCGCAGCCAACTTGTTCCGGGGTTGTGACAACAAGAATTCGTCGTATGTTTTCAAAGCGTTTTCATGGTCATCGGTGTCGTCCAAGGCCTTGCCGAGCCCAAGCAGCGCGCTCTCATAGTTGTGTTTGTGAGCCAACTCTTTGAAGCGTCCGATGGCAGTATCTCGATCTCCGTTCAGCCAATAAGCCTGCGCCAACCGCTCCAACACTTCCTCAGGAGAACTGGGCTTCATCTTAAGCACGTCCTGATAACACCCGATTGCTTTCTCATACAGGCGCTTGGCTTCAAATCCAACGCACAAGTCCAAACTTACACGCTCATCTTTCGGCTTTAGACTCTTTGCTCGCTTGAGCGCCGCCAGTGCCTGGTCAACCTGACCGTACTGAAGCAGCGCCGCTCCTGCCAGACTGGGATCCTCCGTGGCCAGGATTTTCTGCGCCAAGTCTCTGCTGGCCTGCTTCAGGCCTTCAGCGCTAATCCGGCTGGAGACTGACTCCCACGGTCCAGAATCTCCCGTCCGCGCGATCAGGATGAACTCGTTCCCGTTCAGGATCAGGTCACCCGAAACTGTTGTCTCGGTGCGCATCACCGTGCGTGCGACAGAAATGATTCCTTCATAGGACAGTCCCTTGACTTCGGTCGCGAAGCGAGTAGTAGTGACTTGTCCGTGTCCGAACTTTGGACTGACCAGACCTCGGAGTTCCGGCAAGTCCATCTCCGTTGACCGCAACCTCTGGTCCTCCCTTTCTCTCTCAATATCGTTGTGAATTGAGGTCAAGGCGTCCTGCAGTGTATCGGCGACGATCTCCCCGCTAAAGGGCAGGTTGGCACTCGGCAACTGGAACGGCGCAATAATGGTTACATGTGTGTGCGCCTGCCAGCTTGCATAACTTGCTACGACTACAAGAATGTAGAACGACAGATAGGACGGCAGCGTACGCCAAGCACCAGACGAGAACGCGTACGTCAACGACTCACCAAGGACTCGCAGCGGCTTAGGCCGCGATCGTGCTCCATGCTTCGGTGCTGCGCCACGTTCCGTGGTTGCCGCGCCCAATCCCAGCCTGGGCGGCAGCTTCTCCTCAGCCTGGTCACGCTCGGTTTGCATCTGCCGTTCTGGTATAGGAGCAGCTGACATGACGTCCTCCTAGAGAGCCGCTTAAGTGTCCAGCATCGGGTCTCGCGACTCTTAGAGAACATGTCGCCTCCAATTTGGGTCGGATATGTACGCTAAGGTCAGCAAGCCCGGCGGGAACCGCCACCCGAAAGAACCTGAAATCTTTAATCCACTCAGCACGCATCCTTCCACTGGCGCAGCTCGGGCGAGACTGGAATGTGTCTCATTTGCAGGGACAAGTGAAGATGCGAGTGTTAGGCCGAATGAAACCGCGGCCCGAACGGATAGTTGCTCTATCCGATCGGATAGGGCGCACTTAAGGGCGAATAAACTGCTCCTAATTTTGACCCTACTTGGCGCGATCCGAAGATCGATTCTTCTTTATGGACATCAAACCCACAACTTCTTGTTCACCGGAATGCCGTGCTCCCGGCAGTAGGTCACGTAGTGATCGATGAACCAGAAGACATCCAGCGTTTGCATTAGATTGTCATTCTCATCGAAAAACTCGATGGCGCCGTTGAGAAGGAAAAACGTCTTCATCCCTTGCGGATGGTCGCTGACCAGCGTGTGAATGGCTCCGGGCGCCTCCTGCACGTAGCTGCCGGGCCGCGCCACCCAGTCGTATTCCAAATATCGCCAGCTGCCTTCGAGCGTACAAGCGAACACTTTTCCGCGATGCCGGTGCTTGCCCAGCGATCCCGCCTTCTTTATCCAGAGGATGTTCGCGTAAGTATTGTTGCGGACATCGAACGCGAGATGGCGTATCGCAACATTTTCGCTGAACGGCACATACGGAGACTCGTCTTCGCCGGCACCGATATGGATGTCGGGAAACGCGTATTCATGCACAACCTGGTCAAGATTGCCACGGACCTCTACGCTGCTTTTCGCTTCAACTACGGCCATGTTTCCTCCCTCACTACACACGCTAGCTACGGTTGTGCCCGCGCCATGTTACACCTGCAACGCCCCTGCTCGCCTAGCCGGTTCGCCCAACTCCAATCTCACGGCACTTTGGCTTGAATCTCAGCCGAATACGGGCTCTCGTGCCCGCCTTCCTCGACGGACGTGACCACGTAATAGTAAGTGGTTCCGCTGCTAACCAAACTGTCCTGGTATTTTGTGTCTTTGATTCCGGAGGCAAGCTTTGAATACGGACCGCCGGACGTGGTTCCGCGATACACGTTATAGCTCGCAACCGACTTTCCTGGAGAAGCAGTGGCCGCTTGCCAGGTTAGAGTTACTTTATGGACCTTCGGCGATTTCTCCCCGCTGTGAACGAATATCACAGCCGAAACGGAGAGCACGACGGCCAGGCCGACGACAAGCAGAGCCCAGGTTTTCTGCCGGGACGTCATCTCTTGGAAGATGATAAGCGGGTTAGAACTGGAGTGGAAGGCTGCCTAACATGTCAAAGTGCTCGATCGCCGCGCTCGTCGTTGCGGATGCGGATGGCCTCATCTACATGGGAAAGAAAAATCTTACCGTCCCCTATTTTGCCGGTTCGCGCGGCTCCCGCAATTGCCTGTACAACCCTTTCCACCATGTCATCTGTCAATACCATTTCAATCTTGATTTTAGGAATGAGATCGACCGTATATTCACGGCCGCGGTAAATCTCGGTGTGACCCTTCTGCCTGCCATGGCCGCGGGCCTCGAGCACGGTCATGCCTTCCACACCGATTTCATGAAGCGATTCCTTCACCGCTTCCAGCTTTGAAGTCTGAATGATCGCCTCAACTTTGGTCATCGTCTGCGCCTTAAAGAACCATTCGGTTGAGCTAGGTTGAAACTTCCCAATAGTATCCTTCCTCGCCATGCTGTGAGAGATCGAGCCCCTGGATTTCCTGCTCGTCGGGCACTCGAAGACCCATTGTCATATCAACGAGCTTCAAGATAATCAAGGTTCCGACTACCGCAAGCACCCACGCAATTCCAACCCCTACGGCTTGGTTCAGAAGCTGATGGGCGTTTCCTTCCAGCAAGCCAGACGGCAGCACACGCCCCTGGGCATCTTTAAAGATTGGATTTACTGCACTCGAGGCAAAAATCCCCGTGAGCATAGCGCCGAGTGTTCCGCCTGCGCCGTGGACTCCGAACGCGTCCAGCGAATCATCGTAGCCAAAGCGGGCCTTCACTTTTGCAACCATAAAATAGCAGACAATCCCAGCCGCCAGTCCGATAGCCAACGCTGCCCTAGGTCCCACGAAACCCGAGGCAGGAGTGATCGCTACCAGCCCTGCCACCGCGCCCGAAATCGCTCCGAGGGTGCTCGGTTTTCCATTTCTTAGCCATTCCGCCCCGGCCCAGCCAACCACAGCCGCAGCAGTTGCGAAGTGGGTTGAGATGAAAGCGCTCGTGGCGAGGGATCCCGCGCCGAGCGCGCTGCCTGCGTTGAATCCGAACCAGCCCACCCACAGCAGACACGCACCGATAAAACTCAGTACCACGCTGTGCGGCGGCATAGCGTCATGAGGATAGCCAAGCCGCCGACCGAGATACAGAGCACAGACCAGCGCCGAAACTCCCGACGTGACGTGGACAACTGTGCCTCCGGCGAAATCGAGTGTCGGGAACCGGCCGCCCAGGGCGGCATTTAGAAGACCACCCCTTCCCCACACCATGTGCGCCATCGGATCGTAGACCAGCACAGACCACAACACCATGAAGACCACCATCGCGCTGAACTTCATACGTTCCGCGAATGCTCCGCAGATGAGCGCAGGAGTGATGATGGCGAACATCAGCTGGTAAATCATGAATGTCTGGTGTGGAATGGTCGCAGAATAGTCAGCCTGAGGTTGTAAGCCAACTTCATGCAGAAGGATGTGCTGCAGGCCACCTATGAAGCCGTTTCCGGGGCCGAAGGCCAAGCTGTAACCAAATAGCGCCCATAACACCGAGATAAGCGCCATCAGGGCAAAGCTCTGCATCATGGTGGCGAGAACATTCTTTTTACGTACGAGACCACCGTAAAAGAGGGCCAGGCCAGGCCCGGTCATCATCAGGACCAATGCTGAACTGGTGAGCATCCAGCCGTTATCGGCCGATGCTCTTGCGTCCACGACCTGCTGTTCGAGTTTTGCGAATCGATCGTTGTCCGAGCTCTGTCCGAGCACGGATTGGCTCAACATCAGAAACAGCAAGACACTAAAGCACACGAGCAAGTGCTTACGCATGAATCATTGGTCCCGACTGAAAGAAATCGAATGAACCCAGCCGAATCACTGTAATTGGGTTACCTACCCTGCAAGAAATAGAAACAATCTATTTCTTGTATAAATCATTCTTATCGGCTCGATTCAGTGCACCGAAGAACTGGGCGATATCTCGCGCCAATAGTTCAGGTTCTTCGGCGGCGGCGAAGTGGCCGCCACGCGGCATCTCCGTCCAGCGCGAGACATTGTATCCGCGCTCTATCCATTGACGTGGCGGAAACGGCGCTTCTTTAGGAAAGTGGGCGATTGCGCACGGCACGCGGACGAACTCCCCTGGTTGAAACTGAAGTGGTGCTTTGCGGCCTTCGAAATAGAGGCGACAAGAGGAATGTATGGTCTCGGTCATCCAGTAAAGAGTTACGTTCGTGAGCAATTCGTCTTTGGAGAATTTCTTTTCGAC
>QIAA01000241.1 GCA_003224905.1 Acidobacteriota bacterium | reverse complement strand
CCTCCTGCTGAGCCGTCTGGGACCGAATCTGCCACCGGAGCAACGCCTATTTCTGCTGCGCCGGCTTCTGGTTTACGCAACCCAGTTGCTGGCACCCAGCAACCGCTAATCGCGAGATCCCTAGATCATTGCAAAAAAACCAACCCCACCAAAAATCAGGTGGGGTTCGTCAGCAATCTGGGGCCGACACTTTGTGTCGGCCCGGAGCCGCAGTTGACTCTTCCAGACTATGCATTCACCGCTTTTTTCCTGTCGACTCGAATCCTCTCGTCTTTGACCCGCTCCAGTTGTTCCGAGTCGGGGGCTAAGGCGCGGAAACAAATACGAGCCTTTTCCGAGAGTTCTCCCAATTCCCGACCCGTCCCACGGGTCAGGAATTGCTCCCGGGCAAAGCGCTCTAGGGCTTCTCCAAAGACCTCACAAGCGGTCACAGAAGATGGCTCTTCTGCCCGGCTCGTAGTCCCCGGCACCTCCGGCGGAATGATGAGCCCGCGCGTGTATAGAAGACCAAGGGCATAGAAGAACTGAGCCGTGGCGGCAAGGTGCGCCTGCTCTTGGACCTCGTCGTTGTCGTGCTCAAGGGCAGGAGCGACCGTGCGCAGAGCCTTGCCACAGCGCAGTAATTCCGCGCGCAGAAACTCCAGGAACTCAGGGGGGAGATAGTTCCCGGCAGTCTTGGCAGGCCCGGAGAGGAAGTTCTCCGGCGAGAGATATTCGGATGGGCCGAACCCCGCAAAACTTACCGGGGGCATTCCCCGTCCGATCTCGGGCGAAATGAACGGATTAGGCATCTGGAAAACGGCCCTTGGGAGAATGCCTGTATAGTACGGGTTCGCCTCGAACCCCGGATAGGCACTCCTGTACGTAAGCGGGTTATAGGTAGTTTGGTAAGCGTTTGGGTCAAACCAGGGAAGCGGCCTCTGGGCCATCCCCATGTCGGTTGGATTGAAGGCCTGAAATGGCTGAACTTGTGTCCAGAAATACGGATGCATGATTCTGCTCCTTTTGGATTTTTTGCGTTCGTTGAGCTCACTGCCGAGCGGAAGCCCTTCGCAGTAAGGCTTTTATGTGCGTTGGGAATTTACGTTCTGGAAAACTTCGATGGTCTTTTCGGGACTCCAGCTGTCGAGAAATTCCAAAAGTCCGGAATTCCTGCAACAGAAACATCAATGGATCACTCAGCACACCACAATCTTGCGGTGGGAACCCGACGGTTTATCTTTGCCACACCGAGACGTGATTTAGCGGAATAAAGATATGTGACATCCCATACTCAACCAGATGATGTGGCTCTTCCTATTAGATGATCCTAGCTCGGTCGTGACTCCACGCCATCGGGTAAAAGCTGTATTTGAATGAGGGCCGGTGTGGAAAATTGTACTTGGATGAAGTGTTCGTTTTGACAAATCGATTTCAGCTGGATGCTGGTTGCCCGAATTGTGATTGAACCTGCCACAAGCTGGTCTCCAAATCACCGGATTGCACCGCGATTGTGCTTGCAGCTAAAACGCCGCTGGTATTCTCTCCATCCGGCAGGAAGATGTTGGCGTATTGAAACAATCCCGGCGGCCACAAATCTTTCTTGAAAGACAGTAACCCGTGCCAATCTTGTCCATTCAGACTGCCATATAGCCGGGCATTACGATCACAATTCACGGCGCTAGGCTCGACCATAGTCGAGAAAAATAGCGTTTGCCCTGCTCGGCAACCGTAGATCGAAGAGCTGCTCAGGGGTTCGATCTGGGTGAGCCTATCCTGTCGATCAAGCCGGTAGAGGTGGTTCCTCCCCAGCGGAGTATCAGAAGAAAAATAGATTCCATCCGAGGCTGGGACAAGCGCAGCTGCCCTCGCCTGCTGGTGGCCGGCAAGAACCACCTCCACAGCGCTGAAATCGCATGAAGCGCGAATGATTCGGCACTCGCTCTCAGCATCTCCGGTCAATACCCAGAGGCAGTTCGCCCATCTGTCATAAACGATGTTGTGCACGTGACGTATTGTGCCCCTAGCGAACGTATACGCCACATCCCAAGTCGCTCCGCGGTCGGTAGAAACGTAAATGTGGACCTCGTCCCGCGCGGCATTATCGAAGTACTCGCCCCAAAAAACGCGGTCATCGGGAGTGACTGCGAAATGCAAGGGCCGAGTGCCACGGAGTACGCGGTGGGAAAGCCGAAACTCTCTTTCCATTGGGCGAAGACTGAGAATCGCTTCCGGCACCGCAGCAACCAAGTGTCCGGATGAAAGTACTGCCAGCGCATGGAAGCCGTCGCGGAACAGGCGGTAGCTGAGGCGCGTTGATGTGGTTAGAGTCCTCCACCAGACGGGAGAATAAGCGGCCACCTTTTTCCACTCAATGCTGCTTCCTTTCACGTGTGTACGAAGCAGGTTATAACCCCGCCCTGCGTACAACTCGTTCTTTTGCCACGCAAGGGCACGTAAGCGAGGAAAGCTGGCAATGTGCGCCAGAGTTAACCGAGGGCTGAGATTCGGCGGAAACGCTGAGATTTGCGGCGTCGCCATTTGGAGTCAATTTTCAGACTTGACGGCCAGATATGAACCGATAGCCAGCGCATCCATGCGTGTCCGCTTGAAGCAATCAATCGCCTCGCCCGGGGTACACACGATGGGCTCATTTTCGTTGAAGCTGGTGTTCAAGATCACAGGAATACCGCTCTTGCGTTCGAATGCCTGGATCAGTCCGTAATACAGGGGATTTTCGTCCCGGCGGACGCTCTGCAGGCGGCCAGTGTCATCCACGTGATTCACCGCGCAAAGCTGCTCGCGCCTTTCCGGACGGATTTTGTAGACATGAAGCATGAATGGCGAGGGATGATCATGCTCGAAATATTCGTGCTGACGTTCAGCCAGAATAGACGGCGCAAATGGCCGAAACCATTCGCGGTGCTTGATGCGTGAATTGAGAACATCTTTCATGTTGCGCAATCCGGGATGCGCCACGATCGACCGGTTGCCTAGTGCCCGCGGCCCCCACTCCATTCTTCCCTGAAACCAGCCCACTACATTTCCGGCCGCCATTTGCCCGGCTACCGCATCCAACATCGGCTCGCGTTCCAGCTTGCGATAGCGCAAGTTGGCTCTCATGAGATCCGATTCGATTTTCGAATCTGCGAACTCCGGCCCTAGATAGGAGTCCTTCATCGCAAAGCTGCGTGGCTGTTTGAGCACCGAATGGTAGGTGTGCAATGCGGCCCCGACTGCTAATCCTTCATCTCCCGCGGCCGGTTGAATCCAGGTGCGTCGAAAGGGAGTTCTGGCAAAAAGCTTGCCGTTAGCGACGCTGTTCAGGGCGCACCCACCAGCCATCGCAAGATCTTCGATCGGCACACGCTTATACAGTTCGTTCAGAAGATGGAAAAAAACTTTCTCAAAACAGTGCTGCATCGCATACGCCAGATCCATCTCGCGCTGCGTGATCTCTGTGTGCGGCTCGCGCGGTTCCCCAAAATTGTTCGCCATGTAATCGGAAAAATGCCGCGCCAGGTGAACCGTGCCATCCTGTGAAATCTGCATCCCCTCGTTGCTGCCTAATGGTTTGAAAAAGTCCAGATTCAGCTCAAAGTGGCCATTTCTAAGGCCGAGAATCTGAGTAACTTTCTCGCAGTAAGTATCATTTCCGTACGGCGCGAGGCCCATCACTTTGCCTTCATCGCCGTACTTGCTGTAGCCAATGAACTCGCAAATCATGGTGTAGAAGCTGCCGAGCGAGTTAGGCAGAAAAACGCGGTCGAGCACTTGGATCTCATTGCCTTCACACCGGGCCATCATGGTGGAAACGAAATCACCGGAACCGTCATAACTGAAACCAGCAGCCCGCTCCCAGAGTGAACAGTAATAAGCGCTGGCAATGTGCGCGATGTGGTGCTC